>CAWVZQ010000218.1:0-5241 GCA_963934405.1 uncultured Opitutales bacterium
CCGTGAAGGCGGCCCCTGCAGGGGGTGGCAACCCAAACCAAATAAGGGAGTTCGGGGCGATGCCGGGTCGGGTATTTGGGGTCTGTTTCAGTAAGGACGGTATGCTTGGTTTTGCGGGGAGCAGTTTGAACGGTTCGGGTGAAGTCCGAGCTTTCCAAATCGATACCGGCAAGGAAATGTGGAAGGTCGAGGTCAAGGAGACCGGAGTTTTTGCAGTGGCCTGTGCTCCCGATGGTAAGACGCTGGCAGTCTCCGGTTTCGACGGGAAGATTCGCTTGCTTGCGGTTGCTTCGGGTGAGGCTCGCAAAGTGTTTGTTCCCGTGGACATTGCCAAGAAAGGGCAGATCGATGGATTGGCCAATTTAGCCAAGACCGATACTGAGCCCGAATTGGTCGCAGTCGAGTCTCTGGATAAGCGTTTTTCCGTACAACGTCTTGAGTCTTTTCCCAAGAGCGTGAAGATAACTCGTGCTATCGATTACGCCCAAATCATCCTTACGGCCAAGTTGAACGAGGGCGCCGAGGCAGACGTTACCCGCATGGCGAAGTGGAGCGTCGAGGGTGGGCTGGGGGAAGTTTCCAAACGTGGCTTGTTCAATCCTTCCAAGAATGGGTCCGGTAAACTCGTTGGGGAGTTCTCGGGCAAGCGAATCGAAATTCCCGTTAAGGTTAGCGGTCTCGATCAGGCGTATGTGCCTAGCTATGTTCGTGACGTTAATCCCGTCGTCTCGAAGTTGGGATGCAATGCAGGTACTTGCCATGGTTCCAAGGACGGCAAAAACGGCTTCAAGCTTTCCCTTCGGGGTTACGATGCTATCTACGACCTACGCGCATTTACAGATGATATGGCTTCCCGCAGGACCAATGTGGCTGCTCCCGACAATAGCTTGATGTTGCTCAAGCCCGCCGGCATCGTCCCACACGAGGGCGGAGGGGTGACCAAGAAGGATTCCAAGTACTACCGGATCATTCGGGACTGGATCGGTGCCGGTGCCAAGCTTGATGCCAAGAGCGCCAAGGTTGACAAGATCGAGTTGTTTCCCGCTAACCCCGTGGTTCAAGAGATTGGCTCCACCCAGCAAGTGCGAGTGGTGGCAACTTATCCGGATGGGACCGTGCGAGACATCACCCGCGAGGCGATCGTCACTAGTGGGGACAAGGAAATCGCCGAACACGACACGATTGGACTCATGACCACTTTACGAAGAGGGGAAGCCCCGATTCTTGCTCGCTACGAGGGTCGCTATGCCGCCACTACCATTACCGTCATGGGCGATCGTACGGGCTTCGCATGGAAGGAACCCGCCGCCAACAACGAGGTTGATCGTCTTGCTGCAGCCAAATGGAAACGGATGAAGATTTTGCCATCGGAGCTTTGTTCGGACGTCGATTTTTTGCGACGTGTGCATCTGGACCTTACGGGTTTGCCGCCAACACTGGAGAGCGTTCGGACTTTTCTTGCCGATGATCGGTCGACACAGCAGAAGCGTGACGAGATTGTGGACAAACTGGTGGGCAACACCGATTTTGTCGATTATTGGACCAACAAGTGGTCTGATCTGTTGCAGGTGAACCGTAAGTTCCTCGGAGCCGCAGGCGCCAAAATGCTCCGTGAGTGGATTCGCAACGAAGTTGATGACAATACCCCCTACGATGAGTTCGCTCGAAAGGTTTTAACGGCTTCCGGGTCAAACAAGACGAATCCGCCCGCATCCTATTACAAGATTTTACGCAAGCCCGCCGAAACGATGGAGAACACAACCCATCTCTTTCTGGCCACGCGCTTTAGCTGTAACAAGTGTCATGATCATCCCTTTGAGCGTTGGACGCAAGATCAGTACTACGAAATGTCTGCCCACTTCGCACAATTCAAATTGGCGAAGGATCCCGCCGCGGGGAAGGGCGAGATAGGTAAGACCGCCGTGGAGCGCGGTAAGCCGCTTTACGAAATCATTTCGGATGCCAAGACGGGTGAAATGAAACACGAGCGCACCGGAGCGGTAACCGCTCCTGCTTTCCCTTATACCGTCAAGTACGAGGCCAAGGCAGGTGCGACTCGCCGTGAAAACCTTGCTGCTTGGATGACTGCTCCGGACAACCGTTACTTTGCCAAGAGCTACGTTAATCGTCTCTGGGGCTATCTTTTCGGCACTGGTATAATCGATCCTATCGACGACATCCGAGCAGGCAATCCGCCGACCAATCCCGAATTGCTTTCCTACTTGGAGAGTGAGTTCATTAAGAGTGGTTTCGATGTGCGTACGATTTTGAAGCTTATCTGCAAATCTCGGGCCTATCAGCTTTCGGTGGCTACGAACAAATGGAACGAAGACGACCAAATCAATTTTTCCCACGCTTCCGCTCGTAGGTTGCCTGCCGAGACCTTGCTTGATGCGATCTATGCCGTGACGGGTTCCAAGTCGAAGTTTCCCGGTGTGCCGCAGGGTACTCGGGCTGCATCTTTGCCTGATTCCGGCATAAAGCTTCCTGACGGTTTTTTAGGCACTTTTGGTCGACCTGCCCGCGAAAGCGCTTGCGAATGTGAGCGATCCGGTGGGTTGCAGCTCGGTCCCATCATGGCTCTCATCAGCGGTCCCACGGTGAACGATGCCATATCGGATCCATCGAACGCCATAGCCAAGCTCGCCAACGAGGAAAAGGATGACCGGCAGCTGGTAAATAAGCTTTTTCTTCGCATCCTAAACAGGTCGGCTACCGACAAGGAAATTGATGCTAGTCTCGGTTTGTTGGGCAAGGATATCGAGGGAGATCACCTAGTTCTTGAAACGCAGGTCGAGAAAGCCCAGGAGGGGATAAAGGAAGAACTGGAAGCCAAAGAAAAGGCTCGTGATGAAGCCATTTCGAAAGCCGAATCTGAGCTTAAGGGCTACCAAGAAAAGATGGCTCCGTTGGTTAGGAAGTCCTCGGACGAACGCAGTGCCCGTATCAAGAAAGCGAATCATGGAATAAAGGCATTCGACAAGGAACTTCCTGTTAAGCTTGTCGCATGGGAAAAGGATCATCTATCAGGCAAATCGATTTGGAAGAACTTGGACATGGCAAACGTGACCTCCAAGATTCCGGGCATCAAGTTCGAGACGAAGGATGACGGTTCGGTTTTCGTTGGGGGTAAAAGCGGAAAGGGGAGCTATGTGGTCAACGCCACCACCGACCTTTCCAACTTGACTGGTGTCCGTGTCGAGGCTCTGAATGATCCCAAGTTGCCTAAGAAAGGTCCTGGGCGAGCTCCCAATGACGGGAATTTCGTATTGAGCGAGCTAGAAGTTCAGGCTGGTCCTGTTTCGGATTTGAAAAAATGGCCGAAGGTAAGGGAATGGATTTTTGACGAATTGGCCGAGAATAAGGATTGGAAGGGTGTACACGGGGCTAAGACATCTCCGGGGGAGGGTGGTCTTGCCATCACTGGAAAACCAGTGAATGGGGTTCTATCCATCGGAGATTTTTATCATGCCGGTCCGTTCGCCAACGTCGGATTCGACCAAAAAACAGGTGCCGAAGGCTTGGACTCCTTTGACTCCAAGCAGAATTTTAAGCACGGTGGTAAGGAAATCGTATGGACTCGCAAGCCCGAATGGAAAAACGGCCAGCTTTACGCTACGGTCTTTTCGGGAGAGAACGCAGTTAATTATCTCCATAAGGTGATTTCTTCGGATGCACCTAGGGAGCTTCCAGTCAGTTTAGGAAGTGATGATGGCATAAAGGTATTCCTCAACGGCAAGCAAATCCATGCCAACAACGTCGGCCGAGGTGCGGCTCCCGATCAGGAGAAAGTCAACTTGCAACTGAGAAAGGGCGATAATTATCTCTTGCTCAAGATACATAACGGAGCTGGGCAGTCTGGATTTTATTTCAGGGCGGATGCCAAGATCAAGGTTCTACCGGCCATCATCGCTGATCTTTCGGTTTCCAAGGGATCGGTTGCTATTGAGATTCTCGCCAAGGCAAAGGGCAAGCGTAAGGCTCGAGTCTTTTGGAAGGACAAGAAAGCCAACGGTTTTGACGCCAAGCGTTCATCTCCCGAGCTAATGATCGAGAAATCCGAAGATTGGAAAAAATACCGCTTTGATTTCGTTTCTATGGAAGACCTTACCAGTTTACGCTTTCGTCCGGGAGGTGAGGTTTTCGTGAAATCGATTCGAGTCTATCGAAATGAAGCCCCTGTGAAGTTATCCTTTGAAAACGCTCTGGCTACGTTCAGCCAAAAAGGTTATCCGGTGGCCTCGGCGATTGATGGAAAGGTCGCGCCCACTAACAATGGTTGGGCGATTGCTCCGCAAATGGGCAAGCCTCACGTCGCTTCCTTTCAGACCAAGCAAGATTTATCCTTCAAGGGTGGTTCCGAACTTACCTTTACCCTTAAGCAGGAGTTTCAGAGCGGTCAGCATTCACTTGGGCGTTTTCGACTTGCGGTTACTGATGCCCCTAGACCGGTAAGTTTCGGGATCCCTTCCGAAATTAAATCGATCTTTGCGGTCGCAGGAGACAAGCGTACCCCGCAGCAAAAAAAGAAATTGACCGACACGTTCAAGAATTCAAACCCCGAAAGAATCAAGCTGGCCAAGGCCTTGGCCGAAGCTCAGAAGCCTCTTCCGCCTGATCCAAAGATTAAGGAATTACAGGTTGAAGTGGCTCTTGCCCAAAAGCCAGTACCTGTTTCAAACCTTATCGCTCGTTTGCGACGCGCCATGGACTTGAGCAAGGAGCAATTGGGGAAAAAACGCTTGATTGGAGCCCAAGATATCGCTTGGGCCTTAATCAATACCCCGGCCTTTCTCTTCAATCGTTGAGATTGACCTCACCATCGTTTAGCTACACCTTTTACAAAGCACATTAATACTTAATCGGAGACCACTATCATGATCGGCATTCCCGGAGACCTTGGAAAAGACCTTTGTGACGCACATTTGCCCATGAGCCGTCGAGACGTTTTGCGTGTCGGTGGTTCCAGCATGCTGGGCTTGACCCTCGGATCGATGCTGCAGCTCAAGGCTGAAAACAAACCCCCACACGTCGGTGGACCCGGATGGGGTAAGGCGAAGAGCGTAATCATGATCTATTTGCAGGGTGGCCCAAGTCATTTAGACCTATGGGACCCCAAGCCTGATGCTCCGGACAATGTGCGTAGTATCTTCAAACCCATTCCTACTAAAATCCCCGGAGTTAATTTCACAGAGCTTATGCCAAAGCTTGCCCAAGTGAACGATAAGTTCACCATGATGC
>CAWVZQ010000219.1:0-5236 GCA_963934405.1 uncultured Opitutales bacterium
TACGACCGGGTTGACCGCCCGTTACCGCTAACTTCTTTCCGTCGGGAGAAAAGGCGACCGACTCCACCCGTTCCGAAAGCCCCACAAGCCGAGAAACTATGCCGGAACCATCCGATTTGTGAACGAGAGCCTCGTGAAACCCCGTCACCGCCAACAACTTGCCATCAGGAGAAAAGTCCATCGAGGTCACGACTGGGGGCATGAAGTACTCGGGCGGATTATCCATTGTGTAAAGAGAACCGGAACCTTCGGGGGAATCATCCTTTGCTCCCTCCGCAATCCAGCGGCGCAGCAATTCGATCTCCGTCTCGTGCATGGGTTTGGCGTTCTTTCCCTTGGGCATCTCGTACTCGCCCTTTTCGTTGGGCGTCACTTGCTCCACCAAATGACTCTCATCAGGTTTCCCCGGCACGATTGCAGGTTCACCGCTATCGCCACCCTTAAGCAAGGTTGCAAAATCCGTCATCACATACTTGCCCTTTATCTTTGCAGGCTGGTGGCAACCATTGCAATTCGCCTGAAACAAAGGTCGAATATCCTTGTGGAAGCTCACAGGCTTTACCAAAGGCTTCTTTTCTTCAGCTCCTACAACACCACTCCAAGCAATAAATATGGCAAAAGCCAAAGTTGGAAAAAAAGAAAGAGAACAAAAAACTTTCATAAATAAAAAACTATCGACAAAATCCGGTTCGACAAAAAAAAGGGCTCAACTGAAATATTCTGTTAAAGCTTTCAAAAGCGCGCAAGGAAAACATCACCACTGAGTCTAATTTGCAAAGGCAAGCTGCTATGTAGCTATCACTCCCGTCGGTTGAAAATCTGGACAAATTATATGCAAACAAGAACCCGTAGATTGGAATGGCGCTCTCGACACCAAAAGGAATATCCTCTGGTAGTGAAGACCTCCGGAGACAATCCCCACGCATACATTTTAAACCGCTGATGCGATACCTGAAGGTAATTCTAGTCGGAACCTGCGGATTAGGCTTACTGTGGATGCTTATGGTATGGCTTCTCGCACCAGAAGAGTTCACGAACAACTACCTGCCTCAAATACTCCAAAACTCCTTAGGAGAGAACAATGTCGAGAAAGTAACGGAAAAAAAGAAAGCAAACGCACCGACAACACTCCTCTCAAAGAAATTAACAGGGGCAACGGGCATCACCGTGGAATCCCCGGAGGATAAGACCTCATCAGGACTGGATACTGATCTTGCAGAAAGCATTGAATCCTCAAGAAAGACTCCGAATCGAATTGAGGAGCGCAATTCAAGCTTCGAGAAAGCGGTAGCGGGTTCCTTCGAGCAACTTCAAACACCCCTCGGAATGTGGAAAGCAGAGCCAGTCGAAAATCCATTTCTTCCAGTTCTCATTAACGACAAACAGGCGAAAACCGGAAAGCATTGCCTGCAATTGACTGGAGGAAAAAAATCAACGGTTATCCTTGAAGTCGCGGGAAATTCAACAATGCCCGAACAACTAACCTTCTGGGCGGAACGCTGGACATCTAGGGCTCCCTTTACTTTTAGAATCAAAGCAGATTCAGGCAAGGGATGGCAGGAAATCTACAATGGTGACAAGAAAATCCGAGTGGGACGGTCATTCTTAACCCACGTCAAAGTGCCTCTGAGCACCGGAGTCAAAAGATTGCAGTTCAGTTGTACGAGTCCACAAAACACGGGTATTATCATCGATGATCTGCGCATAGCTCACTCACTCCCCGCAAAAATCCGAAACGAACCGAATGCGAAATCTACGAAACCTCAGGAACCACCACTGGACCTAGAGGATCGAGCTACCCTCGGTCGTATCCTCGCCAATGCAATCGACGAGAGGGAAATGAAAGCAAGTACTGTAAAGGGCAAGAAAAAGCTCATGCAAAACGACAAGCCCTTCACGGGCTGGGCCAAGCGTATGCGTGGAAACAGCAGAGAAGTTGAGGAACTGGGTCAGTACCGAGACGGTTTAAAGAATGGACCATGGGCAAAGTGGTTTTCGGGAAAACGGTTCCATGAACTGGGACTATTTCACCAGGGACAAAGGCACGGTCTCTACGTAACATGGTATGGTTCCGGCAAGAAAAAGGACGCTATAAACTACGAAAATGATCTAGAGCACGGACCAATCGCCACTTGGTACGGTTCTGGCAAAAAGTGGAAAAAAGGAAACCACAAGCACGGCGAAAAAGACGGGTTATGGGTCACCTACGACGGCAGAGGAAAAGAAAGAAACCGTCAAAGGTACGAAAACGGAAACCCGCTTGATTAATGGAATGAATATTCCCAACAAATTCAAATCGGGAATCGTGCTTGATAAATGTTCACCTCAACTAAGCAAACCCACTCGTGAAGAGGCCTTCTTATCGTTTACTCCCTTGACTAAATCACAACTGGTCAAGAACTGGAAATCGATTAAGGCTAGTTGCTTACTCTCACCCATACTTGTTCATCCACCGAATAGATGAGGAGACGATCGGGCGAATCCTTATTCAAGTAAAACCAACCTCCTGCATCTTGAACCCAAAAGTAGGGATAAATGGTAAGGTTCGTCCAAAACCACCCCAATTTGTGGTGCCAAAGCCAAGTTGAGCCAGTTGCATCACTGGAACGATAAAGCCACTTCCATTGAGAATGATAAATCCACCCTGATCGATGCTCGAAAAAACAACCGAACCAATCAAGCCTCTTCCAGTCGTTTCCATAATCCTTGGCGTATATCCAGGAATACAATGGAGTAGCGGTTCGCACGCAGCGAAGTCCTACATGACGTAGCGCCGAACGGGGTGTTTTCTGATGCCTAAATGCCATCCGCAATGAATAGCCCGAACCCTTACTGAAGTCATCTTGGAAAGAGCCCCCGCGCAAAACACGCGTCCCACCCACTATCTCGAGGGAGAGAATGCTATCGGGTCCTCTGGAATCAGGGGCTGTGGCTAATGGGTTGCCGTACCAATAGGGATCATACCAATCCCAGCACCACTCGGAAATATTTCCGGTCAGATCATGCAACCCAAAATCATTCGCCATATCCCTTGGGGGTTCCAGTTGTCCCCCAAAACTATTAGTCTGCTTTTGAATGACTTGATTGCCGTTGAAATAGCCGACGGGGGTACTCGCGTTGTCGAACATATCGCCGCTGAGGCGATAGTTTGCCTTAGACCCGTCAAGCACGTTGCCCCAAGGGTACCTATTTCCTTCCCTGCCTCCCCTTGCGGCCTTTTCCCATTCAGCTTCGGTAGGAAGACGATAGCCCGGGGCCAACCAATTCACATTCTCATTCGACAAATCTTTCGTACCCTTGCGGTAAATCATGGTCCAGTCTACATCCTCAAAGTAAACGGGTGGGCGGCCTTCCATTTCAGACCGAGCATTACACCACTTCACCGAGTCATACCATGTGACCATATTCATGGGATGGTCCTTAGGAGCAGGAGACCAAGATGGACCTGTTTTAGCTTTTTTCCAGTTTTCATCGAACTCATATCCATGTTTCTCCGCCCAATCCGCTACTTGAGCCCAACGAGTAGTCGAAACCTCTAAGGCGTCACAGTAGAAAGAAGAAATATATACGGAATGTACTGGTCGCTCATCAGCATTGTAAAAGCCTGAACCCACCTCAAAATAAGATGCGGATATGAGCTGGGAGTCACCAGCACTGGACAAGCTGCTAAATACCACCCCACCTAATAAAATAAAGTAAGTAAAGTTATTAATGTGTATTTTCCTTTATTTAACGTATGTTTAATTAATTTTTTGCTTACTCCAATAACAAGATAGTGCAGTATTGCAAGAAGCCAAATCAGTCACTATAAATTCCTGATAAGTTCATTCGGAAGAAAAGCCCTCTCTTTCAAAAAACCGATCTCGACCCTCGGCTCGATCAAGTCATGCTAGTATGCCTTTCAAGTGGAGGTTAACGATAAAAGAGAAGTTCATCCGGGGCGTCTGCTCGGTTGCATTGCCATAGGTGCGGCGATTTGGCTGTCTCCTACGCCCGAGCAACTTGATGAAAAGGCATGGCAATGCTTCGCCGTGTTCGCCGCCACGATTGTCGCCTTGCTCATCAAGCCCATGCCTATGGGACCCTCGGTGCTTTGCGGGCTTATCGTACTGGCGTCGGGAAACATTCTGGGCGAAACCTCGAAGGAATCCCTTGCTGCCGCCCTAAGCGGCTATGGCGACACAACGACCTGGTTGGTGGTGTCGGCCTTTCTGCTAGGAAGCGCGATGGTGAGGTCCGGGCTCGGTCGACGCATTGCTTTGGGTCTGGCGGTGCTGCTTGGTAGAACGGTACTCGGGCTCGCATATGCCATAGCGGCAGCCGAGTTCGTACTTGGCACGATGATACCATCGAACACGGCGCGGGGCGGAGGCGTAATGGCCCCGATCGTGAACTCACTCTCGCATGCCCTCGGTTCTCGAGCCGACAACCGACCCCGTCGGGCAGGTGAATATTTATGCCTCTGCGGAGCTCATCTTAACTTGGTGGCAGCCGCCACCTTTCTCACGGGCATGGCCGCGAATCCTCTGATCGCCAAGGAAACGGGAATCGATTTCGATTGGGGCACTTGGTTGCTCGGCAGTATAGTCCCCGCACTCGTATCCTTTCTCGTCCTTCCTCTGTTCCTGTTGAAATTGGCTCCGCCTGAGCTTACGGATGCACAAGGTGCTCGCAGCCAAGCCCGATCCGATCTCGCCGAGATGGGTCCGTGGACGCGTACGGAGAAGACCATGCTCGGCGTATTCGTGCTCATGGTCGGATTGTGGGCGAGCAAGCCGCTGCATGGTCTGCACACGACCACGGTGGCCCTTGCGGGCGTAGGCATCCTGCTGGTCACCGGAGCGGAAAAGTGGAAGGACATGAAAGGCAATGCCGCGGCTTGGGATGCCCTGATTTGGCTGGGTGGGCTTATTTCGATGGCGGACGCTCTGCGAAATCTTGGATTCATATCCTGGTTCGCCGAGACAATGAAGGACGAGGTCGTGGGCATGGATCCGCTCGCCGCTCTCTTGGCTCTGGTCCTTGTCTATTTTTACTCGATGTACGGTTTCTCGATGCTGACGGGACACATAAAGGCGATGGTAGCGGCTTTCTTTCTGGTTGCTGTAGGAGCAGGAGCTCCGCCCATGCTCACGGTCGCCCTGCTGGCTTATTTTTCGAACCTCTGCGGTTGCCTGACCAATTACTCGACGGGACCCGTCGTCATTTATTTCGGTCTCGGTTACGTGGAGTCGGC
>CAWVZQ010000220.1:0-5234 GCA_963934405.1 uncultured Opitutales bacterium
ACCACCATCCGAGTCACCCTTGACGCAATGGTTCACCACACCGCCGCCGTCAGGCGTGGAAACCCCGACTGTTTGATTCTCGCGGATCTTCCCTTCGGTGAGGCCAGCCTTTCCTTTGATAGATTGCTGGAAGCATGCCGACGCTTAATGCAGGAAGGTGGGGCTGACGGTGTGAAAATCGAGGGCGGTAAAGACGTTGCAGACGACATTGAACGACTCATCGCCACAGGAATCCCCGTCATGGGTCATGTCGGTTTATTGCCCCAAACCGTAAAGGTGATCGGAGGATATCGTAAGTTCGCCAACGACAAGGAAGAGGCCCAAGATATATTTACCGACGCCATTGCGCTCGAGGAAGCCGGTTGTTTCGCCATCGTTTGCGAAATGATTCACGAGGAAGTTGCGGCTGAACTAACCCGTCATCTCGAAATCCCGACCATAGGGATAGGAAGCGGTTCCGGATGCGATGGACAAATACTCGTCACTACAGATGTATTGGGACTCACGCCCGGCAACGTACCCTCTTTTGTAAAACCCTATGCCCAACTCGCAACTGAAGCCGGCAAGGCTCTAGGGCGTTTCGTGAACGACGTCCGAGAAGGTCGCTACCCGAAAGCATGAATTTCTGCATACTAGGAGCAGGTTCATGGGGAACCGCGATGGCAGTCCACCTAGTGAAGCTCGGTCACGGCGTAACTCTCGCTCCACGTCGAATGGAGCAAGCCCTGTCGATGGCCTCTTCTCGAGAAAATACGGATTATTTGCCTGAGATCCACTTGGACCAAAACCTTCAGATTGGTTGTGAAACTCGACCCCTGATAATGGAAGCGGATATTCTTCTCTTTGCCTGTCCATCCAAGGCGCTTCGAGAAACTTGTCGCCGAGTGGTGGAGTATCGCAAGGACGCTTTAAATATCCGAGCATTCCTCGCTCTTTGCAAAGGATTGGAACCCGATACGTTTCTTCTGCCTCACGAGGTATTGAGTGAAGAACTCGGAGAGGACGCCTCCGTTGGGTATCTGTCGGGCCCGACATATGCTCGCGACGTAGCCATTGGCAAACCATCCGCACTCGTGGTTGCGACATCAGGGGATGAAGCGTTGCAAACTCAAATCCAAACAGCCCTCAGTTCTGATTCATTAAGGGCCTATGGGTCCGACGACGTTCATGGCGTGGGCCTTGGAAGTTGCCTGAAAAACGTTTATGCTATCGCCGTCGGCATTAGCGATGGTCTCGATCTCGGGGACAATGCAAGGGCAGCTCTTCTTACACGCAGTCTCCATGAAATGGTGTCTCTAGGCGAATCCCTCGGCGGACGCCCCGAAACCTTTTATGGGCTCAGTGGATTTGGCGATCTTATGGCGACCTGTACGGGAGAATGGAGTCGCAACCGCAATCTCGGCCTCAGTATCGGTCGCGGAAAGCAAGCCGCCACAGTTATATCCGAACAACGATCCGTAGTGGAAGGATTCGCTGCCACCGACTGCTTCCATTCCCTATGCAAGGCAAAAGGTTTGGAGGCTCCTATACTGTCGGAGATCAGAGCCATCCTTTACGAAGGCAAGTCGCCCCCCGAGGCACTGACCAGCCTTATGAATCGAGAGCTGAAGCGGGAATCGAAGGTGTCTTCATCGACTGGATCAAGCTAAGGTTGCTCGCCAATGAAGCCCTACCCTCCCAGATTCTTCTGAGAGCGAGCGGCCTGCCAAAACATGAAGCATCCGTAGCCGAAGAACATGACTCCGTTCAGCAAGAGGAATGAGCCGTGCGTGGCATGCAGGTCGCGAATGCCTACTACAAGCAAAGCCAAACCAGCCAAGGCGATGGCAAGACCTGCATATTTTCGATAGCCGATAATTCGGCGAAACTTGTTTACACGAAGTGACTTTTCCTCGTCCGTAAGTTTGTTTGCCATCACTCTAAAAAAGGTATGTCAATTAGCATCGAAATCTTCATCCGGCCATTCGCCAAGAGCTTGCTTTAGGAGGCTCAGTCGCTCATTTTCACCGCGAATATCAGAAAGTAAAAGGGCTGCTCGTTCCGACAATTCGAGAGTCTCGAGAATTTTCTGCTTTCGCATAGTCTCCTTGCAGAGAGTAAAGGCGACAAGGTCGACATAGGCTTCGTCGTCCTGCAACGGGTTCAAAAAAGAGAGCATATCGTCAGTTACGTCACCTCCCAGTTGGTGATTCTCCTTGATCAGTTTTTCGATTTCCTTGCGGGATTCGGCAAGGGGGGCCTCAATGATTGACTGAATGGGCTCAACGGCAACGACCCGGTAAGGTTCCTCTCGTACGACTCCGGAAATCCTCACTCGAGAAATCCCTTGCAAAAGCAGAAAGGAGGTACCGTCGGGATTCCCACGACAAACCCGCACCAAGCCGGCGGAAGCAACTTCTTCAAATTCTTCAGCAGTATCCGATTCACTCTCCTTCAAGGCAGCAACACAGAACATCCGGTGCGAATCGAGTATCTCCTCGATCATTAGACGGTATCGTTTTTCGAAAATATAGAGGGGCATCATAGCCTTCGGAAAAAAAACGACCCCGGGCAAAGTCATTGCAGGTAATTCCGATGGAATCTCCAGAGACTCTGATTTGATAAGATTTTTCATTAATGGTAATCTTACTAAGAAAAGAACATTCCGGCAACCGTTGCCGACAGGAGGCTCGCCAGAGTGCCTCCCATCAAGGCCTTTACGCCAAGGACGGCAAGATCTGATCGACGTTCTGGAGCGAGGGCCCCGATGCCACCGATTTGAATCCCAATCGACATGAAGTTGGCAAAACCGCACAAAGCAAAAGTAGCAAGAAAAACTGAACGCTCACTTAGGCCATGAGCTTTCATTTCCGAAAGCTCCATGTAAGCAAAGAACTCAGTTGCGAAGATTTTGACCCCAATAAGTTGACCCACCTCGAGAATCTCGCCGGCACTCACGCCGATCAACCAAGCTAAGGGTGCAAAGAGCACACCAAAAATAGCCTCTAAGCTCAAGTTTTCAAATCGTTGACCACTGGTCTCACGAATCCATTCGTTCAAGGTTCCCGCTCCCAATCCTGATATGTTACCGAACCATGCAAGAATTTCGTTGGTCAACAATATCACCGCATAGAAAGCAATCAACATGGCGGCAACATTGAGTGCTAGCTGAAGCCCTTGGGTAGTTCCGTTTGCAAGTGCGTCGATTGGGTTTCTGCCAATACTTTCCCGGGAGACGGACAGGTCGCGACTCACTTTTTCCGTTTCGGGAAGAAGAACTTTAGCAATGAGCAAAGCCGCAGGAGCATTCATGACCGAGGCACAGAGGAGAAACCTTCCGAACTCGAGCATCGATTCCTTATCGCTTCCGCCAAGCATACCCATATAAATGGCAAAAACGGAACCGGCGATAGTCGCCATGCCTCCCACCATGAGGGCGAGCAATTCGGAGCGCGTCATCTTGGCCACGTACGGCTTAACCAGCAAGGGAGCCTCCGTTTGCCCGACAAAGACATTGGCCGCCGCAGCCAAACTTTCAGCACCGGACAAGCGCATGACGCGACTCATCACCCATGCCATCATCTTGACGATGAACTGAAGTACGCCAAAGTAATATAGCAATGAGGAAAGCGCAGAAAAGAACAAGATGCTTGGCAATGCCATAAAAGCGAAGACAAAGCCCCTGTTTTCGCCAAATGCCTCATCCATTTGTTCGCGATCTGAAAGAGCTCCAAAAACAAAACCGGCCGCCTTGACCGAAATATCGAGAGCCACGGCAAAGAGACCTGCTATCCACCCAAAGAACGACTCGACGAACGGGACCTGAAGCACGCCTACGGCAATGATCATTTGAAGCGACAAGCCCCCAACCACTACACGCCAGTTGATCTTGCTTCGATCGGAACTTAGGCAATAGGCAATCCCCAGAAGGGCAACAATACCCAATAATGCACGGGCGATATAACCAAAAGACTCCATATAATCATCAAAGTTAGGCGACAGCGCCTGATCGGTCAACAGAAGTAAATCAACTCCATCAATTCGAGTGATATATATCGTTTAACTTAAAGATAATGATTGAGGAAATTAGGATCCACGACAATACCTCCGAATATGGAAATGCTGAAAGATAAAAACGCCCTCGTCATTGGCGGTGGTTCGGGAATGGGAGCAGCGGTCGCAGTGGCCTTAGCCGAGACTGGAGCACGAGTGACCATAGCGGGCCGTCGCATTGAAAAATTAGAAGAAGTCAAAGGACTGTCGACGGTTGAGATTCAAACTCGTACAGTCGACGTTTCCGATCGGGTGAGCTTGGACGCATTATTCTCTTGGTTTGACGAAGAATCAGGCGACTTGGACATTTTAGTGAACGCAGCCGGAATCAACGTGCCAAAGAGATCTATGGCGGAACTTTCCCCTGATGACTGGGATGCCGTTCTCAAGGTAAACCTAACGGGGGCTTACGACTGCCTACGGATGGCTCTGGATCGGATGCGACCACGCAAGGACGGACTAGTGATCATGATCAACTCGGTATCCGGCAAGCGATCCAACCCCTTGGGCGGAGTGGCCTACAACGCTTCCAAGTTCGGCATGACGGGCCTTGGTTCCTGCGTCGCCGAGGAGGAACGCGAAAACGGAATCCGTATCACCAACGTCTTTCCCGGAGAGGTCAATACGCCGATTCTTGACCAGCGCCCCGTTCCTCCTTCTCCTGAACACCGTGCGGGAATCCTTCAACCCCAAGACATTGCCGAGGCGGTGATGATGCTGGCAAGGTTGCACCCACGAGCCCATATTCCCGAACTCGTGATAAAGCCGACCTCGCAGAGCTACGTTTAACGGCGGCGGCGATCGGGATCCCTTTCTTCAGGCCGCCGATTATCGCATCTCGGAAAAGGCTACAGCTTCAAGTTTTGCTGAATGCTGTCCACCGCTTGCTCGACGTTTTCGCGATGCCCAAAGGCGCTGAGTCGGAAAAAGCCTTCACCGGATGGACCAAAACCGGACCCCGGAGTGCCCACCACATGGCATTCTCCTAGAATTTTGTCAAAAAACTCCCAAGAAGTTAGTCCTCCGGGAGTCTTCATCCACACGTACGGGGCATTGCCGCCGCCATAGGTGGTGAGGCCGAGGGAACGGAGACCTTCGAAAATAATCCGAGCGTTCTCTAGGTAGAAGGCCACTTGTTCGCCAGTCTGTCGACGACCCTCGGGAGAAAGCACGGCAAGACCTCCTTGCTGTACGACGTTTGA
>CAWVZQ010000221.1:0-5198 GCA_963934405.1 uncultured Opitutales bacterium
TTGATTCCCGGCAACTTCCCTTGGAAATAAAGTTCAAGGGCTGCTAGCATCGCCTCGTTCGTTGGCAAGATATGAAACTTGCCAGGGTAACGCTTGTCGATTGTCGACACCAGTTTGGTGGTGACCGCCCGGCTTCGTTTCTTAGCAAAGGCACGATAGTTCTCGATGCGTGGCTCACTGTCGCCCTCAGCAAATCCGTGAGCCCACTGCGGCCAACCGTTGAAGCAGTAGAATTCCATCTTCGGGTTGTACTTGAGGCAGAAATCAATCCAACCAAAGTAATACTCTGAACGGTCATTGGTATAACCGCCCCACGTCATGACGTCCCATTTGCCAGTGGTGATGGCGGCCATACAAACGGGAAATGGTTTGCCTCGGCTGGAAAGAATACCGTTTTCCAGTTCCCACATCATGCGGGCTCCGCCCGCTTCCCCTCCTCGAGTATTAAGCCGCATGCGCTGCTCGAGACCAGCCGCCCGGGCAATGTGCGGGAGCGTACCGTAGCCCGGTCTCATCCAACTGTGCCCGGTACCAACGATCCGCAAGCCGCTGCCTTTGGGATAGCCTGAAGGATCCTGATTGCTTCCGTTCTTTTTCCGAAGAGGCATCGCCCTGATCTCCTCGGGCTTCATCAGGTAAGTCGCCCCGCGAATGGAGGGATGATCGTCATGCCCGAATCCCAGCCAGGGAACGGGCACCAGGCGACTGGTCCGATGCTTGGACTGCGGTCGTTTGAACTCGGGTGCCTCGGCAACTTCAGGCTTCTTAGCGTCTTGGGCCGGTACAACCGAACCAACCGACCAGAAGGCAAAGCAAATAAGCAAAACTTTCATCATGGGGCACTCTCATATTATGAAAAAAGTTCGGTGACAGGCTTTGCCCTGCTTCCACCGACAAGAAAGGGTCGACCGGCTGAGGAAAAGGCCTCTTCCTTAAGGGGTAAACCAGCGGCCCATCCGATGGTTGCGTGTAAGTCGTGCACGGTCACAGGGTTTTCGGGATAAGCCCCTTCCTTGTCGCTGGAACCGTGAACAAAGCCACGCTTTACACCACCTCCGGCCAGAACTGAAGAGAAGCAAATGGGATAGTGACCGCGTCCATTTCCGTTGTATTCCGGCTTACGACCGAACTCCGTGGCAAGGACAACCAAGGTGTCGTCAAGCATGCCTCGATCGTCCAAGTCCGAAATGAGGGCAGCGTAACCTTGGTCAAAGGGGGGGCTCACGTCCTCCATCTCGGCTTTCAAATTGTTGTGCATGTCCCAACCTGTCGAGGCCACCTCGACAAATCTGACGCCTGTCTCGACCAAACGCCGGGCAAGCAAGCACCCTTGCCCAAATTTGCTCGTCCCATATTTTTCCCGGACAGGCTCAGATTCCTTGCTCAAGTCAAAAGCCTCCAAGTCTTTGCTTCGTAAGAGACGAAGGGTATTGTCATAAAACTCACGATAGGCCTTTACTTTGGAATCAGGGTACCGAGCGGAGAAAAAGGCACTGAGGTTTTCAGATAGCGCGAGCCTCTTTTTGAGCGCAGCGCTACCGCCGGGGGTCTCTATGTTTTGCAACCCTGTTTCGGGATCAAGAATGGGGATCGGACTGAAGGAGGTCGGAAAAAAACCGTTGCCATGCTTGGGCTCCGTATTGATGCAGGCGGAGGAAGGCAAAGTGCCGTGACTCTGGCCAAGGTAGTGCTGAGCCCATGCCCCGAGGTTGGGGTGCTTGATCGTGTTTCTCTGAGTGAAGGCGGTACGCAAGAAGTATTGGGCAGGACCATGAACTCCGACCTTCGCGGTCATGCTGCGGATTACCGATATCTTATCCGCAACTTTGGCGGTCTTGGGCAAGTACTCTGTGACTTGAAAGTCGCCCTTGGTGGCAATTGCTTCTCCGGGCCCCTTCGTAGGTCCCGTCTTGGGATCAAAGGTATCAATGTGGCTCATCCCGCCCTTGACCTGTAGAAAGATGATTCGCTTGGCCTTGCCGAAACCGTTTCCTCCAATCTTTTCCTGGGCCGGGACCAAGCCGGGAAGGATGGAAAGGCCAAACGCTCCGAGGGCGCACTGTTCGACAAACTGACGACGATTCAGGCAAAAATCTTTCATGAGCATTTTGAAAATTTGGGTATGTTATTGGACAAAGAGAAATTCAGTGGAATTAAAAAGGGCCCATGTCAAGTCAGCCTGGGTCATGTCTTTCTGCATCGCTTCCTTGATGGCTCCAATCTCTTCAGGGCTGGGAGGTCGACCAAAAAAACTAAGGAATAGAAATTGAACGGCAGGCTGGAGTCCTCCGCTTTTTTTCAGTTTCCGTGATAGTCGAGATTCCGAATCGGACAGCATGTACTGGACGTCGCCGTTCATCAGCATGAGGCTTTGCGGAATGCTGGCCTCAGTACTTCCATCATTAACCAAGTCTCGAGAAGACTGGCCGAACATGCGCAGAAAATGATCATCCTTTGCCGGTTGGCTCATTTCGGATGCCCGCAAGAGAAATTGCCCGGCGATCTTCCTTGGTCGCTTGCCACCCACGAAATCGGAATCAACCAAGCGTTGGCCTCCAAACTGTTTTTTATTCAGGTGACCTGATTCCTTCATTGCCACGACCATTCTTTCCACATCTTTCAAGGACATTTCGTCATAGGGAAAGTCATAGCGAGTCACCCGATGAGAACGGTCCACCTTGTAACCGTCAATATCCTGCCCCATCACAAGGACCAAGATTGAGTCCCAAGCTTGCTCAGCCGTCATTCGACGTAGAATAGGTCCGGGAAACAAATACTTTTCAATGTCTCCGATTGGAGGAGTTAAGCTTGCCTTGGCCTGATAAGCCTTGGTGTTAAAGAGAACACGCTGAAATTCCCGAAGATCAAAGTCGGCCTTTACCATCACACGACCAAGAAGCTCGAGAAGGACGGGATTGGAAGATTCCGATAGATCGTCCAAGTCCTCCAGCGGTTCCTTCACTCCCAACCCAAAAGCCCTTTTCCAGAGGCGGTTGGCTATAGTGACCGCAAATCGAGGGTTTTGCTCGTGCGTCATCCACTTTGCGAAACTGGCCCGCAGATTCTTGGGATTCTTCTTGTCCACCAGATAGGCGGGCCCCTTTTCATCTTCGGAGTCCCAGGAGAAAAGAGAGGGCAGGACCGGACTGCCCGGATCAACGTCGTCGTAGGCGTAATCATGAGGAAACTTGAGGACTTGCCTACCCATGGTGTGGACCCTCGCCATACTCTGGGCCACAGCAGTTATGACGTCTTGCTTCGAAAGATCTCCCTTTTTTAGCTTGTTGCCTATTTTTCGAGGATCCCGATCACTTACGTCCGTCGATCCAAAGAAGGCCGCAAGTTCGTAAAACTCACGCTGGGTCCAGTCGGCGAATGGATGGTCATGGCACTGAGCGCAAGCAACGTTTGCTCCGAGAAACACATTCAACGTGTTGGACAAGTTATCGAGTGGCATTCCGGGGTCACGCAAAAGGTAACCGGAAGGCCCGGTTGCAGCAACGCTTCCCTCCGCCGTAAGCAACTCCATGACAATCCCATCCCAAGAACGATTCAGGGCTATCTGATCTTTAAGCCATCTTTCGTAGTGACTGTAGTTCGTCCTCTTGATCGATCCTTTGTGCCGGAGCAGGTCAGCCAACCAGTTGAATAAGTGGGAACGATAACCTTCCGAGACAAGCAACTTGTCGATAAGCTTTCTTCTCTTGTCGAGATCCTTGTCCTTGAGAAAAACGGTCGCTTCATCATCGGTTGGGATTCGGCCGACAACATCCAGATAAATTCGACGAAGAAAGATAAAATCATTGGCGGGCGGGTTTGGTTTTTGACCGACCTTGACCAAAGCGTCGCCTATAAAACGATCGATCCAATGAGCAGCAGTCTTGATCTGGTCAACCTCCATGCGAAGTCGCTTATCAGACCGCACCTGAGGGGCATTCCCATTCTTCGGTAAAGGTGGGAGTTTCATTGGAGAAACGTTTTCCTTATTCTTGCCGGGCTTACGTTCCTTTCGCTTCTTATTCTTCTCCTTACCTTCAGGTGATGATTTTATAACGCCTTCCTTTGTCAAAGAGACAGCAGAAGCAGTCTTCTTTTGAGCGAAAACAGACAGTAATAATGAAACTGAACAGAAGAAAACCAAAATTTTCATGGGAGACATATTAAATGAAACAAACTGTTAAAAGAATATAAAGTTTCAAGTATGATTCAGGTAGAGGGTAACTATTTTTTACGAAGATTGGAAAATACCTTGCCGGTCGGCTTAGTCGGCAGCGTAATCTTCCATTCCTCGAGCAAGCGAGACAATGCCTTCACCACCTTGGGATTCTTTTCCTTGAGATCGTTTTTCTCGTAGGGATCGGCGACCAGATCAAAGAGTTCCCAATGGGTGCCTTTAAAGTTGGTCACGAGCTTCCATTGGTCCTTCGCCACGGCATAGGACACCCAATGGTCGGGCTTGGATGAGCGAGCGGGCCATGGGGCGCCGATCTTCCAGAACAATGGTTTTTCGCGCAAGGCGCTTCCTTTCCCCTTCAAGGACTCGACTTGGCTCACTCCGTCCGGTTTGTAGCTGTCAGGCAATTTGACTCCCGCGATTTCGCAAAAGGTCGGAAGGAGATCGACAGCTGATAAAATGGCCGTCTTGTCCACTTTTCCCGCGGGGACATGCCCCGGCCAGCGAGCGATGAAAGGAACGCCGACCCCTCCCTCCAAAAGGGCTCCTTTGTAGGCTCGGCGACCACCGGTAATTCCTTTGGCAGCAGCTATTCCGTAACCCGGTCCGGTGGCAGAGTCGTAGGACAAGGCCAGCTTGGTGGGTGAACCGGCGCGAGCGGGACCATTGTCCGAACTAAAAATGACCAAAGTATTGTCCGTTAAGCTGAGGCGATCCAGAGCATCAAGCAGTTGCCCGATTCTTTGGTCGGCATGAAACAAAGTGGCTGCATAAATATTGTGTTTCTCGTCCAGCTTGGGAAAAAGCTTCCGAAGCTTGGGATCAACGTGAAAGGGAGTGTGCGGCTCATGCATCCAGAGGTTGATGAAGAACGGCTTTTCCTGGGCATGGCTTTTCTCGATGAAGGGTATGGCGCTCTTGACATCGTCGTGAACGAACATTTGCGGACCCGAGCAATTGAATGCCCCGTAGTCGTCATAGCCGTACTCGCTCAGGAAAGGGGCGTCGGGGATCATGTCGTTGG
>CAWVZQ010000222.1:0-5189 GCA_963934405.1 uncultured Opitutales bacterium
AGCGATTTGGACGTCATACGCGAAACCTATGAACGAACCACTGGCATGACCGTACACGAGCGGCATCCTTATGGAGGAGACCTCGTCTTTACCGCTTTCTCCGGATCCCATCAGGACGCCATAAAAAAAGGCATGGACCTACGATCCAAAGAAGGAGATACCGACGACAATCTCTGGCAGGTCCCATACCTTTCGATAGACCCGCGTGATCTAGGACGAAGCTACGAAGCCATAATCCGAATAAACAGCCAGAGCGGCAAAGGCGGGGTCGCCTACGTGTTGTCGCGTGAGTTTGGCCTCGAACTCCCCAAGCCCATGCACCCGGAAGTGGGCGTTCTGGTGAATAAAAAGGCCGATTCCGAGTCTCGCGAACTCGCCGCCAAAGAAATCTACGAAACCTTCAAGGCTGAATTTCTGGAGAAGAACTTTCCCCTGCGCCTTCTCTCCTACGAAACGAATAAGATTTCCGGTGAGGGCGACGACGTGACGTGTTCCGTGAGCATAGAGATCGACGGAGAAGCTAGGCAAATAAAAGGTCAAGGCAATGGTCCAATCAATGCCTTCGTTCACGCTCTGGAGAACGAAAACCTAAAGGATTTTAAGCTGACCGACTACCGCCAACATTCCATCGGCGGTGGTTCCGCCACCGAGTCGGCTGCATTCGTACAGCTTCAGACTAAGTCAGGACGAGTAGCCTATGGGTGCGGAATCGACTCCAGTATCGAGAAGAGCGGCATAATGGCCTTGGTCAGCGCTTTCAATCGAACGAGAACCTAAGCGGTTCTTCCCTCAATGGGGTCGCCTTTGAATTATTTGTGACTGTGAACGAAATGCAGTTGCCCTTGGTCTTATGGACTGCAGGTTAACACTTACAACGATCAACTATCATGGGTCCTCCTCCAATTCATTCACTTCGCAATTCTCTTACCTTCAAGCTAGTGGTCATCGCCATTCTTGTGGTGGGGTTGCTCATGCTTACGATCCCTCTCTTTTTGATCATCGAAGAACGGGAGGAACGGCGAGAAAGCGTCACTCGCGAAATCAGCGCCAAGTGGGGACTTGACCAGACAATCATCGGACCAATCCTGACCGTTCCTTATTCCGTTACGGTTACGAGTAACTCAAACAATCGAGTGAAGACCTTTCGGGAAACTCGCTACCTGCACTTTTTGCCGGAGATTCTGGAGGTGAATGGTTCCGTAATTCCCGAAACTAAACATCGCGGCATTTACGAATCCGTTGTCTACAAGTCCTCCCTCGAACTGAAGGGTCGTTTCCCGAAACTCGACTGGGATATAGCGGAAGTCGCCGAAGACGAAATTCACAAGGACAAGGCTTGGCTTACCATTGGTATCTCGGACTCTCGAGGGATTCGCGAAGACACAAGCATAACCTTCATGGGAAATGAATTACTGCCCATGCCGGGGTTGCCCACCCAACAGGTCATTACTTCGGGAATAAAAGCGAAAGTGGATCTCACCGACGACAACAAGTCCCGAGAATTCCATATCGATCTTCGTTTGGACGGGAGCTCCTCGCTTGCCTTTTCGCCCATCGGTAAGACGACCTCCGTTTCGGTCGACTCCTCCTGGGCTTCACCTAGTTTCGACGGGGCTTTTCTTCCCTTGGAGAAAAGCATTAACGAAGAGGGGTTTTCGGCATCATGGAAAGTGCTTCACCTCAACCGTCCCATACCGCAAGCATGGGGCGGAAGCGCTCCTGAAGGGAACGGTGAGCAAGCATGGGATGGCAATTCCTACGAGGGTTTTCGCGGAGAAGGTGGCCCGGGGTTCTCATTTTCGGGCCCTAGCAACGTCTTGGGTAATTCCTCCTTTGGCATCCGCTTCTATCTTCCCACGGATGTTTACCAGAAGACCAGTCGCATGGCCAAGTACGCCATTCTTTTTCTATGTTTTGCTTTCGCCGCTTTTTTCTTCTCGGAAATTCTGCAGAAGGCCCAAGTGCATCCCATTCAATACATCTTGGTCGGGTTCGCCGTTCTCGTTTTTTACCTTCTCCTGTTGTCCCTCTCCGAACATTTCGGGTTCGATCTCGCTTATGCCGCCTCTACTTCGGGAGTGGTGCTTCTGGTCGCGGGGTATGCTTGCTCCATTCTAGGTAGTGCTCGTCTCGGCGGTACCGTAGGCGCCGTGCTCGTGATTCTCTACGGTTATCTATACGTCATACTCCAGCTGGAGAGCTATGCACTCCTCATGGGAAGTCTCGGCTTGTTCGCGGTCTTGGCGGGGGCTATGTACTTCACTCGAAAAATCGATTGGTACGGCGTCCGCCTGAATGGTCGACAAACAAACGCAGACGAAACCTGACCTTGCCCCAAAAATCTAAAGCAGGCAACTCCGACGAGTCGCTCGAAGGTGTCCTCGAGCGAATCACTTTCTACAACGAGGAAAACGGATACCTGATTGGAAAGCTGCGCACCGGCGAAGATGGACAGGAGGTAACAGCCGTCGGCAAGGCTCCGAAAGTACAGTGCGGGGAAACCCTGCTACTGTCGGGCACTTGGTCCACCCATCCCAAGCACGGGAGGCAATTCGGTTTTACTAAATGCGAGACCAAGCTACCCGCCTCTGCCTATGGTATCCGAAAATATCTGGGTAGTGGTTTGGTGCACGGCATCGGCAAAACCTTTGCGAACAAGATAGTAGACCACTTTGGAGCTGATACTCTGCGAATCATTTCCGAGGAGTCCGCTCGTCTCTTCGACGTTCCCGGCATCGGCAAAAAGCGCGTACGCAGCATTAGGGAGGCTTGGGAAGAACAGAAAGCTGTGCGGGAAGTGATGATGTTTCTCCAGACCTACGGCGTGACCGATGCCCTCTGCCTGCGCCTCGTCCGAAAGTACGGCAACGAGGCCCAGACCATCTTGGAAAATGAACCCTATCGCATTGCCCGAGACGTAAAGGGGATCGGCTTCAAGACGGCCGATAAGATCGCCCTCAACCTTGGCATTTCCACCAATGGCCCCGATCGGATCGATGCCGGGATTCTGCACGCCATGGATGAGCTGGAAGGCGATGGGCACACCTGCTCCGGCAGGCAGGATCTCATCGATAAGGCGGTCGCCGTTCTCGAAGTGCATCCGGCGGAGGTCAGTTCCCGTCTTGATGCCTTGAAGAATTCCGCCGATCTCGTCGAATGCGAACCCGAGGTATTTCAGCAACCTTCGACCGCTCGCGCCGAGCAGATAGCCGCCCAATCACTTGGCAAGCTCTTGGCTGCCCCTTCTTGCCTCCCCCCGATACTTGTAGACAAGGCGGTGGACTGGGCTCAGGAAAAGGCCGGGTTTGGATTCGCGCCCGAGCAAGCGGAAGGCCTAAAGACGGCTCTCTCGTCAAAGGTCTCGATTCTCACGGGAGGGCCGGGCACGGGTAAAACCACTATCCTGCAGGCTCTCGTAGCCATCCTAAAGGCCAAGAAGGTACGAGTTCAGCTCACGGCTCCCACGGGTCGCGCCTCTCGACGCATGGCGGAAACCACTTCTCACTTTTCTCAAACCGTCCATCGATTGCTCCAGTTCGATCCGTCAGCCGGCGGGTTCACCGCCAACGAGAACAAGCCCTTGTCCTGCGACTTCGTAGTCATGGACGAGGCCAGCATGCTTGACGTTCGCTTGGCCGCAGCCCTCGTGCGCGCAATCCCCGCTCAGGCTCACTTGTTGCTCGTCGGAGATGCGGATCAACTGCCCTCCGTTGGTTCGGGAAACGTTCTCAAGGATCTTATTGATAGCGGACAGATGCCCGTGACTCGCCTACAAGTTACCTTTCGACAAAAGGAGGACAGTGGCATCGTGGGCACTGCTCACGGCATTCTTGCAGGCCGGACGGCCTGCCCTACCCCGGTCGACGACCCCTCGCTCCTCGACCCTGCTCGCGACGTGCACTTCGTACGCGCTCTTGATCCCGACGCCTGCGTCGATGCCGTCTGTCGTCTCTGCCGCGACGTACTTCCACGAAAACTTCAACTAAACTCGTTTCACGAAGTTCAAGTGCTCGCCCCCCTTCACCGAGGGATCGCGGGAATTTCGAACCTCAACGACAAACTTCGCGAAGCCCTTAACCCCAAAGGCGCCACCCACGTATTCGGCCAAACCTTGTTCCGGGAAGGCGACAAGGTAATCCAGACCCGAAACAACTACGATAAGGACGTCTTCAATGGCGACCTTGGCTCTATAACCTCGGTCGACACCATGGCCGGCTCGGTGGAAGTGGATTTCGATGGTCGTCCCGTTTCTTTCGAGCGACTTGAGGTAGCCGATCTTCAGCCGGCCTACGCCATTTCCGTACACAAAAGCCAAGGGAGCGAATACCCGGTCGTTGTCTTCCCCCTACTCAAGCAGCACTACATGATGCTCCAAAGAAACCTAGTCTACACCGGCCTCACTCGGGCCAAAAGAAAAGTAATCTTTGTCGGCGATCCCACCGCATTCGCCATGGCTGTACGCAACGACAAAACCCTTGCTCGACGCACCGACCTGATCCGCAAACTCGACCATGTCCTCTCGAAATGAAAATTACCTTTTTTTGTCTTCTTTCCCTGTTCCCGTTCTTCCCCTTCCTCGGAGCTGAAGACATTCCACTTATTCCTCGCCGCATTCCTCCGCAGGGGATCGAGATACCCGAAGAGGTGCGAAACCGCCTTCAGGCTCGCCTGTCGAAGGCTGCGGAATCTCCCGAAAGGATAAGAAAACACCCCGACGTCGCCGTCTTCCACAAGGCTGTCCGCTTTGCGCTTCTCAATGGCGAGTTCTACGACAAGAAGCATTTCGCTCTTGCCGACAAACTACTCGACGAGGCCGATCGTCGAGCCGCTTCCTTGACCGAAGGCATGACTCCTTGGACCTCCGCCAAGCCTCTCGTGGTTCGAGGATTTCGTTCGAAGATCGACGATTCCGTGCAACCATACGGTATCGAAGTACCGGAAAAGCTGAAACTCAATCGCCCGGTCCCCCTTTACGTGTGGTTACATGGCCGAGGCGACAAGACCACCGATCTTCACTTCATCGGGCAACGCATGTCGCGGTCGGGTAATTTCACCATCGACGATGGAATCGTCCTCCATCCCTTCGGTCGACAATGCATCGGTTACAAGTCTGCAGGCGAAACCGACGTAATGGAAGCCATTGAAGCCGTGCGAAAGGAATATCGCATAGACAAGCAACGCATAGCCCT
>CAWVZQ010000223.1:0-5186 GCA_963934405.1 uncultured Opitutales bacterium
AAAGCGGTGAATCCGGTCAACTTGTACGGAGCGACCAAGCTTTGTTCGGACAAGGTGTTCGTTGCCGCCAATAGCTATTCGGGAGAGGGAGGCACCACTTTCTCGGTTGTTCGCTACGGCAATGTCGTCGGATCGCGCGGAAGTGTGATTCCTCTTTTTTGCCGTCAACGCGAAAACGGAAAGATCACGGTGACTGATCCCGACATGACGCGCTTTCTGATAACTCTGGATCAGGGTGTGGAGTTTGTTCTTCGAAGCTTGGACGTGATGGTGGGGGGCGAGTTGTTCGTGCCAAAGATTCCCGCTTGTACGGTTTCCGACATTGCCCGCGTTGTCGCTCCGGATTGCGAATGGGAAGTCTTGGGTCTACGACCGGGCGAAAAGGTGCACGAGGTTCTCATACCCGAAGACGAAGCTCGAAACGTTCTGGAATTCGATGACCATTTCGTTATCCAACCCATCCAGTCGTTCTGGGGAAATAAAATTGGGATTCTTGGGGGCGTTTCTTGTTCTCCGGGTTTCCGATATGCAAGTAACTGTAATTGCGAAACTTTCACTAGCGAGCAGTTGACCTCGCTTCTGGCCGAATACCTACCTGCCAATCGGCGGGAATCGGAATAATTCGGCATTCCTGCTTTTTCAATGAACGGCAACCTCATCGTAGAGGCTCTCCGTTCCACTTCCGTTCCGCCCGTCGTTGTGGCTGAACTTTCGGGAAATCATCGTGGCGAACTCGACCATGCCTTAGCTCTCGTTGACGCCGCCGCCGATTCCGGAGCGGATGCGGTGAAGCTTCAGACCTATCGACCCGATACGATAACCATCGATTCTCGTGACGATCGTTTTTTGATTACCGAAGGGCTTTGGGCGGGACGATACCTTGTCGATCTTTACGCCGAAGCCATGACACCCTGGGAATGGCATCCTGCCTTGGCTGATCGAGCCGCCGAACATGGTATGGCGCTTTTTAGCTCTCCTTTCGACGAGACTGCCGTCGATTTTTTGGAGTCATCCATTGATCCGCCTCTTCACAAGATCGCATCCTTCGAGCTGAATCATTTTCCCTTGCTTCGGAAGGTTGCCCAGACCGGTAAGCCGGTGGCGGCGAGTGTCGGCGCCTCGACCAGTAAGGAGATCGAAGAAGCCGTTGCTTTGCTCCGGACCGAGGGGTGTCCTCTAGTCGTTCTACTCCAATGTGTGAGCCAATATCCAGCCGACCCCAAGGATTTCCACCTTGCTAGCCTTGTGGAGTTGGCCGCTAAGTTCGATGTGCTTTCAGGGCTTTCCGATCATTCATCGGGACACGTCGTCCCTGTTGTGGCGACTACCCTTGGCGCCCGGTTGATTGAGAAGCATCTCGTTCTTGATCGAAATGACGGTTCGATTGACGCCGGTTTCTCTATGGAGCCTCATGAGTTTCGAGATATGGTTGATGCAGTGCGTTCGGCTCATGCCTCGTTGGGAGAACGGAGAGTTGGCTTAAAGGACGAGAACCATCCCTCCCGCCGCTTTCGCCGTTCCATCCTCGTTTTCAGCTCAATTATTAAAGGAGATGAGCTCACTCCCGAGAATCTACGTATCGCTCGTCCTTCGGATGGTCTGTCGCCGGCTCGGTGGGATGAGGTTCTTGGTAAAGCGGCTGCTTGCGACATGGAACCCGGACATCCCTTGGCTTTAGGGGACTGGGTCGAGTAGGTTTTTACTGAATAGGTCCTTTCCGGATTTTCCGAAAAAAAGTCATCCTCATTTGGTAACCTGCGCTTTTTCGCGCTATATTCTATTGAAGGGTGAGCGTGCCGTTGACTTGGGAAGTTAACGACCTGCCTTCTGAAATTCTACTATTTGTTAAGATTATGGCGATTAAGTTGGGCACGGACATCGATACCATGGTGGTACCTCGTTTTCGCGGTACCACGGATGAGCGTCTACGCAAGGCGTGCATGTGGGTATCCCGAAACTGTCCCGGGCGCCGCCTGACGTTGGAGGAAATCGGACGGATTATGGGTGTCACTCGTGAGCGAGTCCGCCAGATCGAGGCCAGAGCCCTGCGAAAACTTAGACATCCTTCGCGAATGAATATTCTCAACGAGTTGCGGCCTTAAGTTGTTTCGTCAGCGGGTCTGCCCATTTTTAAAACAACCTCGCATCGTCGGATTTACGGGTGGATGATCAATTCGACTTTTCCCAACTGCAGGTTCCCATTACTTAAAAGGCGAGTACGCAGACCCCCTTGCCCCATGAGGAACTTTTCGGTTCCCGGAGCTACGACTTCATCCATCCAGTAGCATGGAGTGCATTCCTGCACGCCTTCGAATTCAACCTCACCAAGCTTGAAGGATTTGCCTATAAGCCCGTTCAAGTCCAATCCCCGCATGAGCACGTTTCGGCGGTATACGTCAGGTGTATGATTTGAGCTGAATTTCTTTTGCACGGATTCATGGACGGATTCGTCAAAAAAAGTAACCTGCGCCTTGTAGTTGTCTTTAAAGCCGAAATAGCGATCTCCCCGGATTCCTTTGCCCGTTATGCATTCCACTTTTTCTTGTGAAGACACCTCATGATGAGACCTGCCTAAACCGTGGCGGCCTTTGAAGTCATGTCCTTCTGAGATGAATAAAGCGACAATTTCGACGCTGGATGTCATGACTGTTACAATGCAAAGATCGTATCCTCAGGCAAAGTAATTTAATTTTGCTTGGCATTTACAAGTAATTAAATCTTCCTGCTTGGTTTGTGACCAAGTCTATTGACCATGCGTCTCGTGAGGACGCTTTCCTCGTACTGAACGGAATGCAAGGCGTAGGTCCGGTTATGCTCCGACGGTTGCTGGAGAGATTTAACGAGGACCCCGTATCGATTCTTCATTCATCGGAAGCGGAATTGATGAGCGTCAAAGGTGTAGGCAAAAAAGCGACATCGGGCATCCGAGGGTGGAGAGATGGCAATTGGCTGGAACTGGAACGCGGCCGAATCGCCAAACATGGGGCCCGTTTTATTACCGTCGAGGATGGGGATTATCCGCAAGCCCTACATGAGATGTTCGACCCACCTATAGGGCTCTATTGCCAAGGCGTTCCTCCTCGCGAACCTTGCGTGGCTATCGTCGGTACTCGGCAGCCAACGTTGTATGGGCAAAATATGGCTCGTCGCATTGCGTCGGGGTTGGCGAATATTGGTTTTTGTGTTGTGAGTGGCATGGCCCGAGGGATCGATGCCGCTGCACACGAGGGAGCCTTGGAAGCTAGCGGTAGAACTGTTGCGGTTTTTGGCTGCGGCATAGACGTTATTTATCCACCGGAACATTTGGATCTTTATCGTCGCATTGTTGAGACGGGGGCAGTGGTTTCAGAGTTTCCCTTTGGCCGACGGGCCGACCGACAGACCTTCCCCATGCGCAATCGCGTAGTTGCAGGAATGTGCGCGGGAGTTGTCGTGGTAGAATCCTCGGCGGTCGGTGGCAGCATGATTACTGCTCGCTTTGCGGGCGAGCAGGGTAGGCAAGTGTTCGCCGTGCCCGGCCGAGCCGATCAACCCACCGCGGTCGGTTGCCACAAGCTTATTCGCGACGGCGCCACTCTGGTGACCCATGCCGAACAGGTAATCGAAGAAATTGCTCCGAGCTTGGGCCTGTCTTGGGCTAGTTCTGTTTCGGACGGCGATTCCGACGCTTCTTCCACCAAGCCTGTTCCCGATGACCTTTCCCTTGCCGAGGGCACGCTTTACGCCTGCCTTAATGACGGGTCCATACTTACTTCCGATAGCCTTTGTGAGAGAACAAATCTTCCTGTCCACGAGGTGGCCGCGGCACTTACCATGCTGGAACTGAAGCGACTGGTCTCTAGGTGTCCCGACGGATCGTTCGAGGTTAGATAGATCCTAGTCTTTCACTCTTTTCACTTTGGCGTTGTTAGGTACTTTGCCTTCGCGTAACAGTACATCAATGAAGGCACTCACCCTTGTAGATTACGAAAAATTCGAGTACGGAGACGCTACCGATCCAATCGTTGGGGAAAAAGACGTTCTCGTCGACGTGAAGGCATGCGGAATATGCGGCAGCGACGTGCACGGCATGGATGGTAGCACAGGTCGTCGGCGACCTCCGATCATCATGGGGCACGAGGCTTCCGGTGTGGTTGTCGAAGTAGGTGGCGAGGTGACGGAGTGGAAATCCGGGGATCGAGTTACCTTTGACTCAACTACCTATTGCGGGGAGTGTCATTATTGCGAGAAAGGTTTGGTTAACCTTTGTGGTAATCGTCAGGTGATTGGTGTTTCTTGCGAAGATTATAGGCGTCACGGCGCCTTCGCAGAGAGGGTTGTTGTCCCTCATTTTGGAGTGTGTTCCATCCCGGACGAAGTTAGTTTTGAGCAAGCTGCATTGGCCGAACCCGTGTCAATTGCTCTGCATGGAGTGAGTCGTCTGCCGCTATCGGGTGGAGAAACGGGAGTGGTGGTCGGTACCGGGATGATCGGGCTATTTCTCGTCCAAGCTCTGAAGGCAGCCGGTTGTGATTATGTTTTCGCCATAGATTTGGCTGAGGACAAATTGGCTTTGGCTAGGGAGCTTGGGGCGGATCAAACACTCATTCCGGGAAAAGACGACGTTGTGGGCGCTGTTAAGGATGCAACAGATGGCGAGGGTGCTCACGTTTCCGTAGAGGCAGTGGGGGTCGCCGATACCGTCGGTCTGGCAATAGATGTTTTACGCAAGGGTGGGGCGACCTGTCTGGTCGGCAATTTGGCGCCTGAAATTAATTTTCCTTTGCAGTCCGTGGTAACGCGCGAACTGTCGGTTCTGGGTTCCTGTGCTTCCGCCGGTGAATATTCTTTGGCTCTCGAGGCTGTGGCTTCAGGGAAAATCAAGGTAGACCCCATCATTAGCGCAGTGGTCGACCTAAAGGACGGCGCATCTTGGTTCGATCGTTTACGAAATAACACCGAAGGTCTCCTGAAAGTCGTATTGCAACCCTAGGTCTTCTTTTGAACAAACTCTGTCGGTCTTTGAATTTACGGTTTGCAGTTCTCCGTTTACGGTTTTGAGTACTCTCAAACCTTGTTTATCGAATACATAGAGTCGTCATGAGCCTTCCAATCCTTGAATTCACTGCATCTTCCAATATCGATACTTGGCCGCTAGTCATTCTTGGAGTCAGTGTAGTTTGGGTAGTTGTAGGTATAACGAAACT
>CAWVZQ010000224.1:0-5167 GCA_963934405.1 uncultured Opitutales bacterium
CGCCACTGCCGCCGCCAGTTGGATGTTCGTGGAATGGTTTACCAAGGGCAAGCCGACCGCGGTTGGTTTGGCCACGGGAGCCGTAGCAGGTCTCGTTGCCATTACTCCTGCATCAGGTTCCGTAGGTCCAATGGGCGCCATACTCATAGGAGCGGCTTCCGCAGTAATTTGTTACTGGGCCGCCACCTCAATAAAAGCCAAGTTCGGATACGACGACAGTCTCGACGTTTTCGGCGTCCACGGCGTAGGTGGCATCGTTGGTGCCTTGCTCACGGGTTGCCTTGTAGTCGATGCAACGCATGGAGGCGAAAGCTTTGTCATAGGCGATCAGCTTTGGATTCAAGGTAAAAGCGTACTCTTCACCATCGCTTGGAGTGGAGTAGTCTCATTTATTGCACTGAAGATCGCAGGTGCCGTTGCAGGCGGCATCCGTTCCGACGAGGATTCCGAAGAAACGGGTCTCGACCTAACCGACCACGGCGAAACGGGATATTCCTCCTAACCTCACTAACAAAGAGAAAGAAAATTCAATGAAACTTATCAAAGCAATTATAAAGCCGTTCAAACTGGACGAGGTCAAAGACGCGCTCACCGAAATTGGCGTGGAGGGAATGACTGTCTCCGAGGTCAAAGGTTTCGGTCGCCAGAAAGGTCATACCGAAATCTATCGCGGGAGCGAATACACCGTGGACTTCCTACCAAAGGTAAAGCTAGAGGTGGCAGTAGCTGACGAGGTAGTCGACAAAGTTATAGATGCAATCGTTACATCCGCCCAAACGGGTAAGATTGGAGACGGCAAGGTGTTCGTCTTGCCCATAGAACAAGCCGTACGGATTCGCACTGGCGAAAAAGGAGACGAAGCCGTCTAAGCGGAATGTTATTCTTTGGCCGCACCTAATGCGGTCGATTTTCAAGGGCCGATCCTTTCGAGGGTCGGCCCTTTTCCATTAAGCAAAAGGGACTCTAAGAAGTCTCGGGTTGGAGGGAATTCATCACTAATCATGAATTATTTTATGTTTTGTCTTGAATTCCACTCATAGACTAATACGAGATTGGCTGTGATATTATGATTAGAAGCTAAAATACACGAAGAAAGAAAACCCAAAGGAGCAAAAGATATGAAGGTATTCAAACATCTGACACTATTTAGCGTATGGCTACGAACGATAACCATACTCCCATGCATCATGCTTCTGACTTTGCCTCTTGCCGCCCAGGAAGAAGATTCAACGGATGGGAATGCCGTTACGATTGAATCTGTTGCAAGCGACGAACTACAATCAAACAGTGCTCCCACCGCTTCAAAGAGTCCTGATAGCGGAAACACTGCCTGGATGCTAACTGCGACTGCCCTTGTGCTTTTTATGACTCTTCCCGGCCTCGCATTATTTTACGGTGGTCTCGTCCAATCCAAAAACGTGCTTTCTGTACTCATGCACTGCTTCACCCTAGCCTGTCTAGCCTCGATCATTTGGGTGGCATGTGGTTACAGTTTGGCTCTAACTAAAGGAAGTGAGTGGATAGGAGGAACCGAAAGATTGTTTCTCAACGGTTTGACTGCCGACTCTCTCAATGGCGACTTCCCCGAATCAGTTTGGATCATTTTTCAAATGACCTTCGCAATCATTACCCCCGCTCTAATCGTAGGAGCGTTTGTCGAGAGAATCAAATTTTCCGCTATGATGATCTTTAGCGGACTATGGCTTCTAATTGTATATGTACCTGTCTGTCACTGGGTATGGGCAGAAGGAGGTTGGCTTTTTGAGGCAGGCGTTATCGATTTCGCAGGTGGCATTGTAGTACATGCTACCGCAGGAGCTTCCGCACTAACGATCGCCGCAATGATTGGAAGACGACAAGGTTTCCCAAAGAACCTTCGACCTCCTCATAGTCCAGGACTAGTGATGATAGGTGCGGCGATGCTATGGGTGGGATGGTTTGGATTTAATGCAGGTAGTGCCGCCGCCGCCAACGGCAGTGCAGGTATGGCAATGCTCGTAACTCACATTTCAGCAGCAACAGCGAGTCTGGTATGGATGTTCGTTGAGTGGAAGCAAACAGGTAAACCCGGCCTTGTCGGTATAGTTACTGGAATGGTTGCCGGATTGGCTACGATCACACCGGCATCAGGAAACGTAGGTCCCATGGGTGCTCTAATTATTGGGGCGACTGCAGGAATCGTGTGTTACTTTGCCTGCGGAATCATTAAGGAGAAGCTTAATGTCGATGATTCTTTAGATGTCGCTGCCGTACATGGCGTGGGAGGTATCCTAGGAACTCTAATGGTCGCCTTTCTTGGAGTCGAAAAGACTTGGGGAGGACAGGGCATCAATTTGGATAACTCAGCAGATCAATTCCTAGTTCAAGCTAAAGGCTGTCTCGCCGCAATTGCCCTATCAATAGTCGCCACCTATATTATCGTAAAAATCACTTCGGCTTTAACCGGAGGTATTCGAGTCTCCGAAGAAGAGGAAACGAAGGGACTTGACCAAGCCTCACATGGAGAGAATGGTTATAGTATTCAATAATTTTAATTCTAAAAAAGAAGTAAGCCTCTTATGAAATTAATCAAAGCAATTATAAAACCGTTTAAGTTAGATGACGTGAAGGATGCCCTTGCGGAAATTGGCGTCGAAGGAATGACTGTAATCGAGACCAAAGGGTTCGGCAGGCAGAAAGGCCATACTGAAATTTATCGAGGTAGCGAATACACCATCGACTTCCTTCCCAAAGTAATGATCGAAATCGCAGTATCGGACGAGATCATCGACAAGGTGATCGACACCATTGTGACCTCAGCAAAAACAGGCAAGATAGGCGATGGTAAAGTATTCGTTCAGCCACTCGAACAAGCAATCAGAATTCGCACCGGAGAACAAGCAGACGAAGCCTTATAGACCTTAAGTCCGGGGACACAATTTCTTCAGATGTCGGCTAAGGTTGTTCTCCTAGCCGAGTTGGGCAGATAAGTTCCATACGAGCCAAACGACAGTAGCGTAAATAGGGAAGGCCATCGCCTGCTTAAAGGATTCCATCCAAGCTCCCGGCTTGGGTAAACGACTTATCCAGTTCGGCATCAACGATAAGAGCAGGTAGGGAAAGGCCAATCCCAATCCGACACAGGTAAAAACGGCAATGGCTGGCAACCACGCCATCGCCAAGGCAGCACCCACGGCGACACCAAGGAACGGCGCCATACAGGGCGTAGCAACCACCACCGCAAGTACGCCCGAAAAGAAGGAACCCGCATAACCCGATTGCCCAGCAAGCTTGGATCCTGTCCCAGTGAGAGATAGCCCTATCTCGAAAACACCGCTCAGACTCAAGGCGAAGATCAAAAGCACAAGCGCCAACGCAAAGACGAAACCGGGTTCCTGCAATTGAAAGCCCCAACCCAATTCCTGCTTCATCGTATTTCGCAACCACAGAAGAACACCGACTAAAAGCCAAAAGGAAATCAAGATCCCTGCCGTAAAGATGAAACCGTGACGAGCAATCTTCTTCCTGTCTTCTCCCGCCTGTTTGACAAACCCCATGATTTTCAGGCCAAGCACGGGAAATACGCACGGCATCAAATTTAGGATTAGACCTCCGAGAAAGGCAAATCCAAGTATCGCCCAAAACCCCTGTTCACCCGGTTCCGAGTAAGGTTTACCCGTCTCAAGAACATCCAATACCATACCCTCCGTCAAGGCTTCCGGCATCAGAATAGGCGGGGGGTGCAATGTTTCTGAGTCGTGAGCCTTGTGATAGATATTTAGAGGAACGCCCCCGCGCCCATAGCTTTGCAATGCATTAAGAATGACAGGATTTTTATCCGTCCAATCCGCTTTGAGTAGCACAATATCCAATTCCCGTATCTTACGGATGACGTCTTCGTAATAAAAAACGCGCTTGTTAACTTGACAGCTCCAACACCACTTGGCCGTATAATCAACGTAAACAGCCTTTCCTGCTTCCAGTAGTTCACGCTCGCGGTCAGGAGTCCATTTCTCCCATTGAAGTGTGTTCAGGTCCTCCTTTTCAGTAGGGTAACCAAGCCAAACGCCGCTAGCCAACAAAAAGAAGGATACGAACCAAGCCTTCCGACGAGTTTGAGAGGACATCCCAAGAGCTCCCCAACGGCCATACACCCAGGTTGCCATAGATGCCAAAACCAAACCTAGAAGTACCCATAACGTCGAATAGTCGTCTGTGATTACTTCGGGAATGGTAGAAACTTTGCTACCGGTATCTGAAAAAGCAATCGCTGCCATTCCACACTGCAAACTTCCGAGAAAAAGAAGTCTACGGGAGACCCGTATCGGCACGGAAAGCATCCTCATCAACACGAAACCGGATCAGGGCGTGGTCGCGTTGATGAACATAAGCTGCCCTTTGGCCATACGTGCAAACTCGCCAGCAGTTTCCGTCAAACCAGCAGGCCAAGTCACGCCTTCGGGTAAAGCCACAACGAAATGAACGATTGGCAGGTGGGTTTCTTCCTCGTTCAAGGCAACACTAAACTTCTCATAAACATCGCGCCAAGGCCATGAACCACCAGATGACACCCTAGGTTTGGGCGGCAAGGTCATTTGAAGACGGGCCAAAGCAAGAAGTTCCAATTCGTCTTGGGCTGTGGGGGTCACCTCAGCAGCCTTCATGGAAGCTAGCAACCATTTGACGGCAGTGAGACGAAGAGTCTTTGTCTGTTGCTCCCATTTCTTTAAATCTTCGGGATCGCTTGCTTCCTTCAAACCAGATGGATCGGACTCAACGACCGAAAAATCCTGAAAACGCATCGAAGAGCATTCTCCTGTCAAAACAAAGACTGCATCAGGCTCATAGTTTTTTATCGCACAGTAAAGAGCATACCAGGGACCCACAGTACCTGGAGGTGGTTTTTCCACGATGTCACTATCATTGGGACGCCGATTTGAAGCTGCTTGCTTATTTTCGTAAGGTTCTCCAATTACCTTAAGCCACTTTTGGGCTTCACTCTTGTTGGTGGGATTCGCCGGAAGAATGGTTTTTCCGAACATTTCAACTTCCCTCAAGTTGCGAAATATCAAGAGGTTAAAGTAAGACTTTGCAGAAAGTCCGGAGATTGCCAATTGCAACTTATTTTTCAATTCGCGAAACCGTCCGACTCGATTACCTCGGGTCATGTAGTCGCTTGCGTCCAAGG
>CAWVZQ010000225.1:0-5012 GCA_963934405.1 uncultured Opitutales bacterium
AAGAACAGGAACCAAGTTTCCTTTCCTGCCGTAGTCAATCAGGTTCATGGTCTAGTCGAGTACGGAATCGTTCACGAGAACGGCAAAACCCACGAATCCCTCTTTCGTACGAAAGTTCGGCCAATTCATTTGAACTTCGTGCTTCTGTTGGCCAAGTTGAAGCCCGCCAAGGGTTTTATCGAAAATCTTTGGGCGGAAAAACCCAAACCGATGGACGTGAGAGCTCACACGGTCGCCATAGACGTTTCTTGGGACTTCAATGGTTCGAAGGGCACAGCCTCTCTCGGATCGTTTGCCCTTAATGAAAAGGACGACCAACCGATTGGACCCAGTGCATTCGTCTTCACCGGTTCCAAGTTTCTCGGCGGTGATTTTCAAGCCGAGTCGACCGGTTCGATCCTTGCCGTTTATGCCGACGATACTTCTATGATCAACAGCTCTGACTACGACAGCAATAACGACGACGTATGGTACGCCAACAAAAAGGCCCTACCTTCTCTGGAGACTCCCGTACTAATTACTTTGAAATTACCGAATAACGATCCGAAACCAAAACCGTTGCCACGACCATGAAGCCAATTTGTTTTTTCTCCATCTGCCTAGGACTTTTTCTTTCTGCCTTTTACGGTTATGGCGCACCCAAACCCGAAGAGACGGTTGAAGACAGAAACAACCTTTCTCTCCGCAACGAGGTGGGGCGAGCCATCGAGAGGGGTGTGAAATGGCTCGCGACTGAACAAAACGCGACCTCCGGTCTTTGGGGTGACGAAGAGTATCCCGCCATTACCGGCCTTTCATTGCGTGCCATACATGGTGATCCTGCCCGCAAACACGCCGACAAATATTCTGCCGTCCTGGACAAAGGTTACTCTTTTATTCTATCTAAAACCCAGAGCGATGGAGGTATTTACGGCAAGGGCCTCGCCTCCTACAATACTTCCATTTGCCTAATGGCCCTCCTGCAGCGCAAGAAACCCGAGTACAAACCGGTTATTCTCAAAGCCCGTAACTTTCTCATTAACCAACAGCATGATTTCGACTCTCCCGGAGAAAACGACAATGTTTTCGACGGGGGGATTGGTTATGGCGCCCGATGGGCTCACTCCGATCTCTCCAATACTCACCTCGCAATGGAAGCACTCTTCTACACCAAGAAAATGATCGAAACCGAGGAGGGCGACAAACTCGATTTGGATTGGAAAGCAGCCATTGCCTTTGTCGAGAAATGCCAGAATCTTCCCGGGAACAACAAGGAGAAGTGGGTTAGCGAAGATTCTGCGGACCGTGGCGGCTTCGTATATTTTCCGGGCAGTAGTATGGCGGGCGAGCGAAAGCTGGCCGACGGCAAGGTGGCTTTGCGTTCATACGGAAGTATGAGTTATGCTGGCATGCTTAGCTTTATTTACGCCGAAATGGATCCTAAGGATCCTCGCGTGAAAGCCGTTAGGGATTGGCTCGCACAAAACTACAGTGTTAAGGAGAATCCCGGGCTTGGTCCTCAGGGCATGTTCTATTATTTTCATACCATGGCAAAAGCCCTTTCTCTTTCCGGTTCTGAAAAGATAAAGGCCAAGGATGGTTCCCTCCATGATTGGCGGCATGAACTTGCCCGGAAACTTTTCGACCTACAGAACCCCAAGGGTTACTGGCTCAATGAAAATGGACGATGGTGGGAGCGCGACCCTGTGCTCGTTACCTCTTACGCCTTACTCACTCTTGAACGTATTTACTACAGTCTGTAGCTTTTTGCTTCTTCCTTTTCTTCGATCCGGGCGTTTGTCCTTTCGAGCGACATTGTGCGTCCTGCTGTTCCTGTTTCCGGCTTTTGCTCAAAGCTTTTCTGAAAAGTCGGCAATCGTTCCAAGCAAACCCGGCGATTCTCCAAGCTTTGCCAAGGTAGGTACGGGTTTAATTTTTGCAGATCTTCGGGAAGGAGATTCTCGTGAGGTCGTATTGAAAAAACTGAAAGCCGCGAAATTTCGGGAAATTCATGAAGAAAAGGAAAAACGCCTGATCCGTTGCGCTGCCAAGTTGAATGGTTTTCGCTACGAACTTGCCTGCAAGCTTGACGAGGATGGTAAGCTTTTGCTCTGTCTCCTCGAGGGAAGCAAGGGTTGGCAATTTTCTTTTTACGATGAAACCCTTGAACCACAATGGAGCAACCTTCGGGGGGTTTTGTCGGCGTTTTACGGCCCGAAGCGTTCTTCTCGACCACTTCCACCACTCGACAAGGTGCCCATGGGAGATCCCGGCGGATACGTGACCGATACTTGGGATCTGCCCGACCGTATTCTCCTGCTCACCGTACAGGCATTTCAAGTCAAGGATTGCTGTACCAAGCGGATGGTGGACTACTCCGGTTGCACCTTGCTCATTCAGCCCAAGTAAATGTTGTAGGCTTAGCCTGCCTGTGTTTTCCGATGGTTTCCATTTCTCGTAGTTGAAAAATCTTCGAAAATGGGCATCCTGCTCCATTTCCTCCAAATCAACCCATGGGTATTTTTTCAAAATTTCGAGCCGGATTCCGACAAGGTAGTCAAGTCATTCGCGGTGCTTTCGATCTTCTTTCCGGTCGAGGGAAACTAGACGAAGACACCCTTCTTGAGCTTGAGGAAGCCCTGTATGGAAGCGATTTCGGTGTGGAGACAACGGAGGAAATTCTCGATGGCATTCGCGAAGCTCACCGTAAGGACAAGGAACTTCGTGGTAAGGACGCCGTTGTTTTAGCGAGAACGATCCTCACTCGAGTCTTGGATGGGGCCGAAAGTGGTTTCGCGCCAAGTGAATCGCTCGAAGACAAACCCGAGGTCGTCTGCTTGATTGGCGTAAACGGTTCCGGCAAAACTACGACCTGCGCCAAGCTCGGGCACCTCTGGACAAATGCCGGGAATTCCGTCCTTCTTGGAGCCTGTGACACTTTTCGAGCAGCCGCAACCGAGCAATTGAAAAGTTGGTCGACCCGTTTGAGCCTTGAAATCGTGTCCGGGCATCACGGTTCCGATGCTGCTGCAGTTGCTTTTGACGCTTATGCGGCGGCAGAATCACGGGGTCACGATCTTTTGCTCTTGGATACTGCCGGTCGCCTGCACGTTAAGGAGGGGCTCATGGAGGAGCTTTACAAGATGCGGCGAGTGCTCCAAAAAAAGAATCCTGCAGCTCCGCACCATTCTTGGTTGGTTGTTGATGGATCCACGGGTGTGAACGCTGTCGAGCAGGCACGTGTCTTTCATGAGAAATTCGGTCTGTCCGGACTGGTCGTGACTAAGCTCGACGGAACCTCCAAGGGTGGAGCGATCGTAGGAATTTATCGAGAGTTGAAACTCCCCATTCACTTTGTAGGCCTTGGAGAAGCTCCTGACGACCTGCAGCCTTTTTCGGTCGATCATTACGTGGATTCCATTCTTCCTTTGGAGGTCGAAACAGTCAAGGATTAGAGTTTCTGCCTGTCTCCGGTTCATGTTTGTCATTTCCCTTTTTTTTCGCATGCTTCGGTGGAGTAGATGGTTATGCAAGAAAAGGTGGTCCAACCATTGCGCGTTGGGCTGGGTGAACGTACCTACGAAATTTTCGTTGGGCGTAACCTTTCTGGTGACATCCGGCGTATGGTTGAATCCCTGCGCGAAAGCAACCGACGGATCGTGGTGTTGGCGGACGAGCAACTGGCAACTCTTCAACCGACTTTTCTTACCGATGCGTTTGGCGATTGTCCAAGGCTTGAGCTACCTTCAGGGGAAACCACGAAGTCTCTAGAAAAGCTTGGGCTTGTCTTGGATTTCCTTGCCGACTCAAAACTGGATCGTTCGGCTTGCGTTTTCGTAGTTGGGGGAGGGGTGACCGGGGACCTTGGCGGTTTTGCCGCAGCTTCCTTCCTTCGCGGAATCGACTTCATTCAAGTTCCGACCACCTTGCTGGCAATGGTCGATAGTTCCGTGGGAGGGAAAACGGGCATCAACCTCTCGGCGGGCAAGAACCTCGTGGGTGCTTTTCATCAACCTCGAGCGGTTTTTGCCGATGTGGATCTGCTTGCCTCTTTGTCGCCTCGGGAATTTGCGGCGGGCATGGCGGAAGTGATCAAGTACGGACTCCTCGGCGATCGAGAGTTGTATGAGCGTCTACTCAAGTCGGAGGCATTTACTGCGACTAGTCCTGAGATTGGGGATATCATTAAGCGTTGCTGTCAAAACAAAGCTCGAATTGTTGAAGGAGACGAGCGGGAAACCGATTCCGGGGTTGGTGGCCGAGCTCTGCTTAATCTTGGGCACACATTCGCTCACGCCATAGAGGCTGTCGCCGGTTATGGGGAATATTTACATGGCGAAGCAGTGGCAATCGGGATGGTTTGCGCCCTTCGTCTTTCAGAAAAACTGGAATTTTTGGAACTCGGGAATGGTCCCGATTTGGAAGCTTTGCTTGGTCGACAAGGTTTGCCCACGGTTTTGCGTGCTCCTTTGGCGTTGAAACCGTTACTGAATGCGATGCACTCGGACAAAAAGGTCAAGGGTGGTATGCTTCGCTTTGTGGTGATGGATGCCGTTGGCGTGTCCCGCGTGGCGGAAGACGTTCCACTTTCACTTGTGGAGGACACTTGGCGAACGATTGGCGCCTCATAGGGAATTGACGATGGCGTGCTTCGAGGAAGAGGTGGTTCGAGCTTATTTCGAAGTGAACGGTTTTCTCGTTCGCTCGGCTGGGCATCCTTCCGAGGCGGGGAAAAAGAGGGCCAGTGCCTTGCCCACTCTGGCTGTCTTGAATCCGGAGGTGACGGAAAACGCCACCAATTTTAGTTTTCGCCTCTTTACCACTGACATCGGTAGGATTCGTGCCGCTATTGTTTCCATTCTGGGTTGGGATTCAATCGGTTTTTCGGCAAACTTACTTTCGAGCGATGCCGGTTTGCTGAAATTCATAAAGGCGGAGGTTACGACCAAGCGCTTGAAGTCGGGTTTTTCTCCCCCAGTCAATTTGCCCGAGGCTCGTATGGGCAATTGTTTGCGACTGCTCGTGTTGCCTGC
>CAWVZQ010000226.1:0-5008 GCA_963934405.1 uncultured Opitutales bacterium
TCGTATTCCTCGTGGGAGACGCGCCTCCGCACATGGATTATCAGGACGACGTCAAATATCCCGAAGTCTGCAAACAGGCGGTAAAGAAGGATCTTATCATAAACACCGTCCAGTGCGGAAACATGGCCTCCACTACTCCCATATGGAAGGAAATCGCCAAGCTTGCCGAGGGCGATTACGTGGCGATCGCCCAAACCGGTGGCGTTGCCGCCATCAGCACGCCCGTGGATGCAGAGATCGCAAAATTGAATCGGGAACTCGGCGTCACGGTGGTGGCTTATGGTACAAAAGCCAAGCGGGAAGTCGTAGAAGGGAAAATTAATTTGGCCGCAGAGGCCAAGGAGGAAGTCGCCGCCGACCGGCTTTCCGTCCTGTCCTTCAAGTCAAAGTCCTTGGCCGCGGATTCGGGAGTTGGGGTAAAAGGCTTTTCATCCGCCTATGTTGATGGTGGAGGAGATCTTGTTGACGAGCTCGCCTCGGGTCGGGTCGATTTCGACGATGTGGAACAAGAAAAACTTTCCGAAAAAGTCAGGGAAATGTCCAAGGAGGAGAGAAAGCAATACCTCGAGGAACAAGTGGCCAAGCGGAAAGAGCTACAGAAGAAACTCGACGAGCTCCTTACAAAGCGCCGGGATTTCGTAACCGCTGAGAAAAACAGGCTGGCGGAATCAGGAAAGAGGGACGGTTTCGATGAGAAAGTCTCGGAGATCATCTCCAAGCGCCGGCGCTGATCCTAGCAGGTTACTTTCACTGCCAAGTTCCGACTTTCCGCATCTCGGTCGCGGCAAGCGGGTCGCTCGCTACATCCCGATCATCACGGGGAGTAGGCACGGCGAAGCAATTGAGTCGAAGACCCTTTGCGACATGCAGGTTCCGAAAGAGTATTTTTTGAGAGGTTCTCCATGCTTTGCTCTATGATCTCTTCCTGTATCCAAGTGACCCCTAAAACTTTTTATGCCTCATTTATTTTCTTAGTAGTATAAATTTCTTGCCCTATTGTATGAGACTAGGTAATCACTTTTTCTATATAAGTGATAGAGGCTCCCCCTAGTTAATGAAACCATTGGCGAAAATATTCCTCATCGGCCTCGCTTGCGCGTGGGGCGGGGTGATTGCGGCATGGGGTGATCCCCTCGTCGTGCGGACTATGCCGAGCTATACCCAGAATACGGCCTATGCTAATAACATCTTGGGTGAAGGTATTAATGTTTGGGGGAGAGTGACGGGCGGTACGGCTCCATATCAGTACACATGGAACTTTGGCGATGGTTCCAGTCAGAACGGTTCGGTGTCCGATCCCTCCTACATCGGGTTGAGTCATACCTATTCCGCATCGGGGTCGAAGACGGCCACCCTCACGATCACGGATGCGGCAAGCGCAACGGCGTCCCGGACGACCACCATTCGCGTAATTCTTTCCGGCGAGGTGGACATCTCGATTCGGGAGAACATCGCGATCGAGAAGGGTTTGTTATATCTCTACCAGAATTCTGTTTCAGATGCTTCCACGGGCGGGGTTAAATGGTGGCATGATACCAATAGTGCGAAACGATCCTCTCTTTATGTCTTGGGCACAACAAGTTTCGTGGTTTCTGGCTTTCAGGAAAATGGGCACTTCGGAACCAATGACGACTCATTGGATATTTATGCCGAGACCGTCCAGAAAGGATTGAATTACATCTTGAAGAATTCACAGGCAGGGACGATGAACATCTCGTCCCATTCAGACGGCATTGCCACGCGCGACTCAGACACCGCCGGGGGCAAGGCTCCAGGCAAGGGTGCTTATGTCATCAGAACAGGCGGTCACGACATGTATGCCAATTCAATGGGGTTGCTTACCATTCTTCTTGCCTGCCCTGATGAGCCTACCGCCAAGTCGACCATCATCTCCGGGGGGCCTTTCAACGGTTGGTCTTACTACGAGTTGATTGTGGAAGCCATAGACCTTTTGAAGTGGTGTCAGGGTGACGGTGGCTATCGTGGGAGTTGGGGGTATACCCTCACACAGCAGCAAAACCGCTGGGACGGTTCCACCCAGCAGTGGCCTGCCATGGTCATGAAGGCGGCCAAGGATCGTTGGGGGATCGCCTCGCCTCAGTGGGTAAAAGACAATGCCCTCAACGCCATTGCTGCTTTGCGGCATTCGAGCAAAGGTATTGGGTACTATGGTGGAGACCAGTATCGCGATACTGGTAAAACCGGAGGTGCCTTGGTGACCTACAAATGGGCGGGACTTGGCGACCAATCTTCCGAGATTCAAGGTGGCTTGGGTTACATGCAGTCCTACTGGTTTGACTCTACTGGAAGAGGACAGAGTCCTGCGGGTGCTGGTTGGTCGGGGAACCTTTATGCGATGTTTGCTCAGAAAAAGGGCCTTGATGCCGTAGGTGTGGACTCCCTTAATGTGGGCGGCCAAACGCGCGATTGGCAGAGAGATCTTTCCGCATGGCTTTTGGGACAATCGCTTGAGCTTCCCTCCAATTTCGGGACTTCCAAAAGGAATGAAAATGGCGGTTTTGGGCAACGCTCGGATGGCAGTTGGGGGGACACTTGGCCTATAGCCACTTATGGAGGACGTCATTTGGCAGCTGCCTATGGCGTGGGAATTCTTTCGCGTGGCGTTACGACTTTCAAGCCAATCCCCAAAATTGCTCAGCTTTACGACATGGCCCCCAGTCAAGGTATCGAAGTGGATGGCTCGGGTTCGACCCATGCCAATTTCACCAAAAACATAACCGAGTGGAAATGGGTATGGAACGCGCCCGCCGACTTGAGCCAGATCAATTGGAATTCGCCTGATGCCACTGGCAAGAAACCTACGAATCCCGGCTATGCCACCCTCGGCTCTTATACGATCGCTTTGCGAGTTGGCGACGATAGTTCGCCCACGATGTACGAGGTAACTAGCCTTACCGTTGACGTTACTTCCGGTCAGCACATGCCCGTGGCAGTGCCGGTTCCCGTATCCTATGGCGGCGCCTATGCGGGCAAGGTGGGAGAGGCGATTACCGTTACGGCTTCGTCCTCCTTCGATTACGATGTCGGCGACAGCATAGTTGCCTACCAGTGGGATTTGGCAGGAAGTGGTTCATTTTCCGCCGGGAGCTCTACCGCAACCGTTCCCGCAGTCAACTACGTCTACCAAGGTCAGGTCGGTCTCAAGGTGCAGGATTCGGCTGGCTCCTGGAGCCTGCCCAAATATGCCGATTACTTCTTTTCGGACAAGGATGCCGTCGCCACGGGCGTCTCCGTAGATTCTTTCGGATTGTCTGATGCGAACGTGACCGTCCGTCTGGCCATTACCGTGCCCTCCGATTCCACCGGGACCCTTCAATCCCTCGAGTCACGTTTCTTCGATGGTGATCCCCGGACTTCCGGCAATGCCATAGGCGTCCTGAAGACCATCGACCTGTCCCCCGGGCAATCGGGCGAAGTTTCGATTTCCTTCCCGACCTCTTCCCGACCACCCGTTATTTATGCCCAAGTGGATCCGGCAGGTAAAATCTTTGAATGGAATGAGGCAAATAACGTCGTGTCGGCTCCCGTAACTCCCAATTATCCCCCAACCAACCTCACGCCAAGTTCTTTCTCCGTTGCGGAGAATCAGGCCGTCGGGACAGTCGTGGGAAGCTTGGTGGTGACTGACCCCGACGACGCCACCGGCACGGGAACCTATTCCCACTCGCTGGTCGCCGGCAACGGCTCGACCGACAACGCTTCCTTCACGCTTCAGACAAACGGGACGCTGAAGACTGCGGCGGCCTTCGACTACGAGACCAAGAACAGTTATTCCATCAGGGTTCGCGTGGCGGACGAGCACAACGCGACCTACGAGGAGGCTTTATCCATTTCCATTGCCGACTTGGACGACACCGCCCCGGTGATCACCAGAGTTGGCTCTGCCACCGTGACGCACGAGGCGGCGACTTCCTATTCGGACGCGGGGGCTACTTGGACGGACGCGGTGGACGGCAACGGAAACGCCACCGTCTCCGGGACGGTGAACGTGGGCCTTCCCGGCAACTATACGCTTACCTATTCGAAGACCGATGCCGCGGGGAACGCGGCAACACAAGTTACCCGAACGGTAACCGTGACTGACACGACCGATCCGTTGATCGCCCTAACCGGTTCGGCGGCGGTGACGCACGAGGCGGCGACTTCCTACTCGGACGCCGGAGCGACTTGGGCGGACACCTTGGACGGCAACGGAAGCACCACCGTCTCCGGAACGGTGAACGCGAGCCTTCCCGGCAACTATACGCTTACCTATTCGAAGACGGACGCGGCGGGGAACGCGGCCGTGCAGGTTACCCGCACGGTGACGGTTACGGACTCGACGAAGCCCGTGATCTCCCTGACCGACTCGGCGGCGGTGACGCACGAGGCGGCGACTTCCTACTCTGACGCCGGAGCGACTTGGACTGACACCCTGGACGGTAACGGCAACCTCGTCGGCTCCGGGACGGTGAACGTAAATGTTCCCGGGACCTATGCCTTGACTTATTCCAAGACTGATGCTGCGGGTAACGTCGCCTTACCGCTAACGCGTACAGTTACGGTTGTGGACACTACGAAACCTCTGATATCTCTTGTCGGTTCGGCAAGTCTGATTTTGGAAGCTTCGCACCCTTACTTTGACGCGGGAGCTACTTGGACTGATACGCTGGACGGCAACGGGACTCTCGTCGCTTCGGGTAATGTGAACGTAAATGTCCCCGGTGCCTACGTCCTGTCCTATTCGAAGACGGACGCAGCGGGCAACATTGCTGACCAAGTTATTCGAACGGTAACGATAGCGGACACAACTCCCTTAGTCATTAGCCTAAACGGCTCTGTCGCCGTGACGCACGAGGCGGCGACTTCCTACATCGATGCGGGAGCGACTTGGACGGACGCTGTTGACGGTAACGGAACGGTTGAAGCCAACGGTACTGTGAACGCGAATGGACCGGGTACCTACTACTTGAGCTTCGATGCCACGGACGCCGCAGGCAATGTCGCG
>CAWVZQ010000227.1:0-4992 GCA_963934405.1 uncultured Opitutales bacterium
AGGCCGATGCGGCAGCTTGTTCTCCGAAGCCAAATCGTTCGGATTGCTCTTCGGCATGGTAGGATGAGCGCACGAGCGGACCCGACTCCACAACTCCTATGCCGAGGCTCAAGGCCAATTCTTTCCAATCGTCGAATTCTTCAGGCGTAGCCCAACGTGCAATCGGGGCATGTTCGTTGGAGGGTTGCAAGTATTGGCCGATTGTCAGGATGTCTAGTTTCTCGTCTGCAAGATCCTTGATGGCCTTGGCAATTTCAGAGTGCTCTTCGCCTAGACCCAGCATGATGCCCGACTTCGTCACGAAGTTGCGGCTCTTCGCGTGCCGCAATACGGCGAATGTGCGATCGTAAGTCGCGGTCTTGCGAACCGGCCGTTGCAGGCGCTCGACTGTTTCCAAATTGTGGTTGAACACATCCGGCTTGGCCTGAAGCACGATGTCCAAGTGCTCCAAGCGACCTTGAAAGTCAGGCACCAATACTTCTATGGCGGTTTCCGGGTTGCGGTGCCGAACGGCTCGGATGGTCGCGGCCCATACGGCTGCCCCGCCGTCGGGGAGGTCATCCCTCGCTACGGAAGTCAAGACACAGTGTCGCAGTCCCATTTTGGCCACGGCTTGGGCAACCCGCGCAGGTTCGGCGAGATCAAGCTCCGGAGGGCGTCCACTTTCTACTGAGCAGAAGGAACAGGTTCGTGTGCAGACGTTGCCAAGAATCATGAGGGTGGCGGTGCCGCGTGACCAGCATTCCCCCATATTGGGACACTGGGCGCTTTGGCAAACGGTGTGAAGCTGGTTCTCGTCCACGATGTTTTGCACGGAAACATAGCCGGGACCCGTGGGGAGCTTGGCTCGCAGCCACTTTGGTTTACGCATGACGCTCACGGTATATATTCTTATCTCAACACGAATTATCGGGCAATGCCTTAATCCTCTCGGCTGATTTCCTTCGGACCGTCTTCCCCTGCAGTCTTGTGGTACACTCCTGTCCCGGGATCACGTTCGTAGCGAGAAAAACCTGACTTGCTTAAGTTGTCGGCGGAAAGTATTCGACGTTCGTTTCCCTCGCTGTGCTTCAAGCTCAAGTTAGGGGAGTCCAATATGCGCTCGACCGGTTTGCCAGTGAGTGGGTGCTCGGATATGGGTGCGGAACCTAGCCCTTGCTCGATTTCGAAGATTTCACCTTCTCCATCTTCTTCAATCACGCGATAGGCGTAGATTGGAGGCATGATTCGAGTTCGAGGGTGGTAGCCCTTTGTCTAGGCAGAGGCAGCCCGTTTAGGTTTTGACGGAAATTCAAATCCGATGCCACCGTCTTCCTTGAGGAAAAGAGTAGCGTCAAAAAGGCGGTGAGTCTTGCGGGACTTGAATCCTTTGAGAAGGCTCGTCTTGCCATCGTTGAGGAGTGCCCTCAGCTCTTCGGGCGGAATTTGCAGGTCGAGCAGCGTCTTCGTGACGCGGAATTTGCATTTCCCTTTGGATACGATCGGATTCTTGATGCAGACAATGGAATTGGGGGTTTCGCGGACCTCCCCTTTGCATATCGGGCATTCGCCGACAACCGGAGCATCTACTATGGTGGTGGGGTCGTCTGCATTCGCTCCACCGGGGGTCTCGTTGAATACGAAGGTCACCTTGTTGTCCTCCTCCAATTTCAGCATGGCGGAGAACGGGCGTCCGGCTTTGGACGTAAAGCCATCCAATGGACCGATCCGGCCTTCCTTGATAAGGGTCGCCGCCTCATCTAGTTCGAGGCGCCTGCTGGCGAACGACTTGGCAATTCGGAAGTCCCCTGACTTGGTCTGATAGTAAGCGAGACCTTCAAAGAGTGGGGAACCGTCGATAGGGGAAGTGAGCACTGTTTCCTGCATGTCGTCGGTCGATTCCTTGAAGTCGATGGTTCGTTGGACGACTAATTGGGTCAGTTGCACGATGTCGCGCATGAACTGTTCCCGACTGTATTTACCTTCCTCGATTTGACGCAGTTTGTATTCCCATTCCCCCGTCATGCTTGGACTGGTGAGGATGTCGGCGCCAACTGTCTTTAGGAATGCGCAAAGGTCTTCTCCCTTGTGAGTCGAAGAAATTTTCGCTTTCTCTCGATCGAAGTATTTTTCGGAAATGAGATGTTCGATCGTTGAGGCTCGGGTCGCAGGTGTTCCCAATCCCTTTTCCTTCATCGCCTCAGCCATGTCCTCGTCCTCGACTAGTTTCCCCGCACCCTCCATTGCGGCGAGCAAGGTAGCTTCCGTGTATCGCGCTGGTGGTTTTGTCTCCTCGGCGACGAGGTTCATTTCCTTAATCGAGGCACGATTTTCGTCAGCTTCGCTGAGAGCGGGCAAAGTGTCTTCGGGTTGCTTGTCTTTTCCGTAAATGGCCAGCCACGATGCTTCAATAAGTACTCGACCCTCGGTTTTAAAGGAATGTTCACCGATGATGCTTTTTCTGGTGGTGACGTCCCATTGAGCCGGGGGATAGAAGACCGCAATAAATCGTTTTGCGATCATGTTGTAGATTTTCTTCTCGTTGTCGTTCAGGTTCGCCGATGGCTGGTTGGTAGGAATTATGGCGAAGTGATCACTGATTTGCTTGTTGTTAAAAATCCTTTTGTTGTCTCCATCGATCCAATCGTTGTCCAGCGGTTTTTGGGTAAAAGGTTTTAGCTCTCCACCTAGTTGCTGCATGGTATCTATGCATGTACCGACGTAATCTTCGGGAAGAGCTTTTGAGTCGGTACGTGGATAAGTAATTGCTTTGTGTCGTTCGTAAAGGGACTGAGCCAGTTGCAGGGTGCGACTGGCGGAGAAACGATACTGGCGATTCGCTTCGCGTTGCAGGGTAGTCAGGTCGAAAAGTCGACCCGATTGCTGGGGTGAGCGCCGCTTGTTCTCGGTAACTTCGGCTTCACCTGCCGAGGTTAGCGATTCGTGCAAGGCGATTGCCGAATCTTCGTCCCAGACTCGGTCCACTCGATCGTGTTCGTTGTCCTCGTCCTTTCTAAAAGGAGTGCGTTGATAGATGCCCTCGTATTCGCCTTCACGGATGCCGAACTTGGCTGTTATACGGTGGTACTTACGAGGCTTGAAGTTGCGAATAGCTAGGTCTCGAGTCACAACCAGAGAGAGGGTGGGAGTCTGTACCCGACCAACGGTGGCCATCTGTCGACTTTTTCCTCTGCTCTTCCTTAGAGTCACGACACGTGTGCCGTTGATCCCGATCAGCCAGTCTGATTCGGATCGGCAGCGAGCGGCATCCTGCAAGGATTGCATTTCTTCACCGGGTCTAAGCTGTTTGTAGGCATCTCGTATCGACTGGTCGGTCATCGATAGCATCCAAAGTCGCTGCACGGGCTTTTTGCATCCGGCCAGCTCGTAAACGTAGGTAAAGATGAGCTCTCCCTCACGACCAGCGTCACAGGCATTCACGATCTCGCCCACATCGCTTCGATTCAACAATTTCTTCAGGTCGTTGAATTTCTTTTTTGTGTTTTGAATCGGCTTTAGCTGAAACTTCTCGGGCACGATGGGCAAGTTTGTCAAACGCCACTTCTTGAGATTCTTGTCAAAGTCGTCGGGCATAAACAACTCGACGAGATGGCCCAAGGCGCAGTCTATCACAAGATCTTCGTCTTCGTATCTTTCGCCATCCTTTGGCACGTCGCCAAGAACGCGCGCAAGGTCTTTCGCTACACTGGGTTTTTCTGCAATGATAAGTTTTTTCATGAAACAGTTATTATTATTCGTGAACCTAGATTTAACGTGACACCTAAGCCGAGAGGCTTAGGCAGACAGGAATCGAGGAAGTAGTTCGTCGATGGCCGTGAGTAATTCGTCGATCGTTTCGTCGGTCTCATCGCCCATGTTGGAAATGCGAAAAGTCTGCCCTTTGATTTTGCCGTAACCTGGGTCAATCGAGAATTTCTTCTCCTTCTTCAGGGCATTATTTAGCGCGGCGATCTCGATGTCTCGAGTGTTTTTTACACATGTCAGGGAACGCGACGCATACTGCTCCTGAGGAAACAGTGCCAGTCCGTTCTGCGAAACCCAAGCCCGCACCTTGTCGTTGAGGCGCGTGTGTCGGGCAAATCGAGCTTCCATACCTTCCGCGAAGATTTTGTCCAGAGTGTGCTCCAACGCATGAATGAGTGGAATGACCGGGGTGCTCGGGGTCATCCCTTTTTCATGATTCTTGTTGAATTCCAAAAAGTCGAAGTAATAGCCTCGATCATCCACCTGTTCGGCCCGCTTCATCGCTCGTTCCGAAACTGAAAGCAAGGCCAATCCGGGAGGCATCGCCAAGGCTTTTTGTGTGCCTGTCAACAACACGTCTATTCCCAGTTCGTCTTTCGGGATCGGTACGGCGGAGAAGGAACTTACCGTGTCTACGACGGAGACGACGTCCGGGAATTCTCGTAGGACGTCCATTATCTCCGCAAGGGGGTTCATCATGCCGCAAGAGGTTTCGTTGTGGACGAGAGTGACGACGTCGTACTCTCCAGAGGATAGGGCAGTTCGTAGGTCCTCGGGGTCGATGTGTTGCCCCCATTCCACTTTTAGCTGTCCGGCGTCCTTTCCGCAACGATTGGAGACGTCGTACCATTTGTCGGAGAAAGCGCCGCACATGCAGTTGAGCACTTTTTTCGAACAAAGATTGCGCACGGATCCTTCCATAACTCCCCACGCGCTGGAAGTGGACAGAAATACCGGGTCTTTCGTCGCGAAGATACGCTGCAACTTCGGCTGTACTGACCTATAAAGCTCTACAAAGTCGGGGCTGCGATGTCCCATTACGGGAGTTCCCATGGATCGATAAGTTTCTTCGGAAACGTTTATTGGCCCGGGGATGAACAGCTTGTAGTCGATCATAGTGTAAGTGAAAGTAAGAGAAAGTTAGTTCTTTTTCTTTTCAAAGGACTTGTTTTCATCTCCCACGATTACCACTCTGGGTTCCCAGTCGGCGGCCTCATCGGGGTCTAGCTGGACAAAGCTTAGAATTAC
>CAWVZQ010000228.1:0-4976 GCA_963934405.1 uncultured Opitutales bacterium
GACGTTTTGAGTGTGGGCGACGAAGTGGACGCAGTGGTTCTCGCCATCCAGCAAGATGATCAGAAAATTTCTTTGGGTCTACGGCAATTGGACGCCAATCCTTGGGACATGGCTCCTCACAATTATCCTTCGGGCGCTCGAGTTCGCGGCAAGGTTCGCAATCTCACCTCCTATGGCGCCTTCATCGAACTGGAGGAAGGCATCGACGGAATGGTGCACGTATCCGACATGAGTTGGACTCGCAAGGTGAACCATCCCAGCGAAATGGTCAACAAGGGCGACGAAGTGGATGCAATCGTTTTGGAAGTGGACATCGAGAACCACCGCATCTCTCTTGGCATGAAGCAACTCGGTGTTGATCCTTGGGAAGATATCGATCGGCTTTACAAATTGGGCGAGATGGTGAAGGGCGAGGTCGCTCGAATTGCCGGTTATGGAGCGTTTGTGAAACTCGATCACGACATCGACGGGTTGGTTCACGTGAGCCAGATCAGTGAGGAACGCATAGAAAAGATAAAGGACGTACTCCAGGAGGGGCAGGAAGTTACTGCACGTGTTATAAAGATTGACCGCGATGAGCGCCGGATTGGCTTGAGCATCAAGGCCGCTGCATACAACGAGGACGATCTGGCCAAGGAAGTGGCTGCCTACGAAGAGAGCGGAGAAGATTTGACGACATCTCTGGGCGATCTACTCGACAAAGCCACTAGCGAAGAATAATACTGCCCATTTTTCGGCGAGTTTCAGCCTTTTATTTAAAGAGGCTACTTATTCCCTATTTGTTTGCTAGCGGTATTCCTCACGAGTTCTACCTTGCTCCTGTTCGGTTCAAGGGTTGTCGGTTAGGGTTTCTTCTTCTTTGCCTTCGCGGCAATTATTTCTCCCAGCATTCGCATGTGCTCTTCCAATATCTTCGCCTCTTTTATTTCCTCTGCGGTTCGTGGGCGTTCCATGGACGTCATCTCCTTGCGGAGTTTGCGAATAGCAAGTTCCTGAAGTTGGCGAACCCGTTCGCGAGTGACACCAATGCGCGTCCCAACCTCCTCCAGAGTCAGCGGATCGCGACCGCCCAACCCGAATCGGAGTCTTATGATGTCGGCTTCGCGAGCTTCCAGACGATCCAGCACGATGTTGACGTCGCTTACAAGGGTCTTGCTCTGAAGCCGGTCGTAGGGGTCTGCAGCTTTTTCGTCGCGTACAAGGTCTCCAAAGGTCGAACCTTCGGAGTCTCCCACCGGGGTTTCCAATGAGGTGGGTTTGGAGGCGACCGCCCTGAGGTGAGTGACTTTGGCTAAGGGAATTTTTATCTCCTCGGCAATTTCTTCTTCAGTGGGCGCACGACCCAGTTGCTCGGTAAGGAGTCCTTCCGCTCTCCTCATCTGTGAGACGCGATCGACCATATGCACGGGTAGGCGGATGGTTTTGCTTTGATTGGCGAGAGCTCGCTTTATTCCTTGTTTTATCCACCATGCTGCGTAGGTGCTCAGCTTTCCCCCCTTGTTCGGGTCGAAACGCTCGACTGCTTTCATAAGACCGATGTTACCTTCTGAAATGAGGTCGAGAAGACTGAGACCAAGGTTGGAGTAATCCTGTGCAATCTTCACCACGAGGCGAAGGTTGGCGGTAATCATTTGTTGGCGGGCTTTTTCGTCTCCGCCACGAATGAGTTCGGCCAGTTCTCCTTCCTCTTTTATAGTAAGGAGAGGCACCTTGGCGATTTGTTCAAGGTAGATTTTAAGGGCTTCTTCTTCCTCTACGGGCATATCATTCTCCGGCTTGACATTTGGCGAGAGCTATCGCCTTTAGCATGCCCTTGGCTTTGTTGATCGTTTCTTGGTATTCCATTTCAGGCACTGAATCGGCCACGATGCCGGCTCCGGCTTGAAGCTGCAACATTCCGTCTACAAGCATGGCCGTCCGTATGGCGATACAAGAGTCATGATTTCCGTCATATCCGAAATGACCTAGAGCGCCTGCGTACACGTGTCGACGAAGGTTTTCCGATTCGGAAATAATCTGCATGGCTCTAACCTTGGGCGCGCCACTAACAGTGCCGGCGGGAAAGGTGGCTCGCATCAGATCGAAGGCGTTTTTCTCCGGATCGAGCTTTCCTAGAACTTGGGACACGATGTGCATGACATGCGAGTATCGCTCGATGATCATGTATTCCGCGGCTTGAACAGTGCCATGCCGGCAGACTCTGCCAATGTCGTTTCTCGCAAGATCGACGAGCATGAGGTGTTCGGCTCGCTCTTTTTCATCGGCCAGAAGTTCTTTTTCCAGAGCTTGATCCTCTTCTTCGTTCGCACCTCGAGGGCGAGTTCCCGCGATGGGGCGGATAAGAACTTCATCGTCGGTTAGCCTGACGTGCACCTCGGGCGAGGCTCCCACGACAGAGAAATCTTCGCTTTCGAGAAGAAACATGTATGGCGAAGGATTTATGGCCCGAATCGCCCGATACAAATCGATTGCCGAATGGGCGAATGGAATTGCAAACCTTTGGGAAAGAACAACTTGAATGGCATCGCCCGATCTGATGTATTCCTTGGTCTTATCGACTAGGGCTTCGAATTCTTTTTTGCTGAAGTTCCCTTCGGGCGGGTTCGCTCCCTCCACCGAATCGAGTTCGGCCGGTAGCAACGGTGAGGGAACGGAGAGCTGTTTCACCGTGTCGGCAATACGCGCCGCAGCTTCGGCATAGTCGGCTGCCGGATTGTCCCCGACATATGCATTGGCGCAGATTGAAAGTGTTTGCCTCGCGTGATCAAAAATCAGGACTAGATCAGCGATTAGGAAGTACAGGGTCGGCAGGCCCAACTCGTCCTTCTCAGCAAGAGGCACCGTGGGCTCAATTCGAGAGGCATACTCATAACCGACGTATCCAACCGCGCCTCCGGCAAAACGAGGCAAATCGTCGATGGCGGCGTAGCGAATACCGGCCATTTCTTGTTCCACAATATCGAGAGGGTCAGCGGGCGTCGGGAAGCTGTTGCGTTCGCCGTTGCGTTCGGTGACGACGGTTTCGTCCTCGTGGCAGGCGATAACTTTTCTCGGATTGCAACCCACGAACGAATAACGGCTTACCTGATCGCCGCCTACCACTGATTCCAACAGGAATGCGGGCTTGCTGGTAGACAGTTTTGCGTACGCGGAGAGAGGGGTTTCCGCATCGGCCGTGAACTCGGCCCGAACAAGAACTACGTCTGCCTCTTCGGACAAACGTTCGAACTCTTCTAATTCAGGAGAAATTTTCATTGTCTGTGGTTTGCCAAGTCGACGGTCGTAACGCCTGGAAATATCTTGGCAACGTAGAAATACGATGTGAAAATCATCGGGACGATGTTCCTTTCCCTTTTAAGTTGCCAAGGTGAGTTTGTCCGTCAGACATGAGCCCTTGCAGAACATTCTCAAATCCATTTTCGAGCAAGCCTAATTCAATAGAATAAATGTCCGGGACAGTACATTGCGTAATCATGGGAGGTGGTCGGGGCACGCGATTACACCCATTGACCCAGTTGCGATGCAAGCCTGCGGTCCCTCTAGCCGGCAAATATCGCTTGGTGGACATACCTATCAGCAACTGCATCAATTCCGGCTTCAATCGCATCTATTTACTAAGCCAGTTCAATACGGCATCCTTGCATCGTCATGTCCAGCACGCCTACAGGTTTGATCGTTTTGCCGGTGGTTTTGTAGAAATTCTTTCGGCCGAGCAAACCGAGATCAGCGACACTTGGTACCAAGGTACGGCGGATGCAGTGCGTCGAAACTTGATACATTTTCATGCTGAAGAAGATGATGTTTTCATCATCTTGTCGGGCGATCAACTCTTCCGGATGGACTTGGCCAAGATGGTCGAAGAGCATCGTGAAAGAGGGGCCGACGTTACGGTTGCAGCCAATCCGGTTTCTATCTCCGAAGCTCCGGGATTGGGGCTGATTCGTGTAGGCGAGAACGCCGTAATCACAGAATTTGTTGAAAAACCGACCAATCCCGAAGTCATCCGCCGTTTAGTCCCGCCCGAACTTGCCGGTGTGGACGGGACCGAGGATCGATGCCTTGCATCAATGGGTATTTACGTTTTCGGGGCGAAGGAGTTGACAGCAGCCCTGGCTACCGATTCGGCTGATTTCGGAAAGGAAATCATACCCGGTCTCGTGGGGCGCCGCGACCTGCGTTGCCATATCTTTGACGATTATTGGGAGGACATCGGTACGGTGCGCGCATTCTTCGATGCCAACTTACAGCTTACGGATCCGGTTCCCGCATTCGATTTCTACGACGAGGAAAGCCCCATTTACAATTACCCCGATATTTTACCCACCGCCAAGCTTACCGAATCCTACATTGATCGAGCCATAGTCGCCAGTGGCGCTATGGTGGGCAGGGCGAGCCTTATTCGTTGCGTGTTGGGCGTGCGATCCATCGTTGCCGACGGGTGTAAACTTGAGAACGTCGTAATGATGGGGGCGGATCATTACGAAAGGGATTCCGTCCGCGTGGAGAAGCGCGACCGTCTCGGTCTTCCTGCCCTTGGGGTAGGGGAAAACTCAACCGTGACCAACGCCATCATCGATAAGAATGCCCGCATCGGCAAAGGTGTTCGCCTTTCTCCCGAAGGTTGCGAGGACGGTTGGGTCGACGAGTCAAAAGGGCTTTTTGTCAGGGACGGCGTACTCGTGGTGCTTAAAGATGCCGTCGTGCCCGATGGCACGGTTGCCGGCGCCGAATAAATACGGTTTTGCCTTGAACGTTGCCCATTGAATGGCTTTATCCGCTCTCGACATGAGCAATATTCCTGAAAATCTCAAGTATACCAAGGATCACGAATGGATTCGCCACGAATCCGACGGAACCTGTCTGGTCGGCATTACCGATCATGCCCAAGATAGCTTGGGCGACGTCACTTTCGTTGAGCTTCCCGCCATCGGCGAATCTTTCGAGGAGGGCGCGACTTTCGGCGTCGTCGAGTCCGT
>CAWVZQ010000229.1:0-4969 GCA_963934405.1 uncultured Opitutales bacterium
GCTGATTCCAATGGATTGGACGAAAACGCCGCTCATGCCAATGCTTGGCGTTATCGTGATTACGTGGTCAGGTCCTTTAACGAGGACAAGCCTTTCGATCGCTTCATCACCGAGCAAGTGGCTGGCGACCTCCTCCCCGACAATGGTGACTTCTCGGTGCGTCGAAACAATCTCGTGGCTACAGGTTTTCTTGCCGTCGGCCCAAAGTTATTGGCTGAACCCGACCTGGTGAAGCTGGAAATGGACATGATAGATGAACAAATCGACGTTCTTGGTCGAGCTTTCCTAGGGCTGACTCTCGGGTGCGCTCGTTGTCACGAACATAAGTTCGATCCGATTTCCACTGAGGAGTATTATGCGTTGGCAGGAATTTTTAAAAGTACGCGAACCATGGAGTCATTGAAACGACCTGCCAAATGGGTCGAAAACCTCCTTGCCAATTCCGAGGAACAAAAGCTATCGAAAAAGCATCAGGATCTGATTGAAGCCCAGAATGCAGTTGTCGTTGCTTATCGCGAGCGGGCTAACCAAGAGCTTTTGGCTTCCGGCAAATTCAGCAAGTCGCCGAAAAAACCCGAGGCGCACTATCCTGTGTCAACTCGCAAGGAACTGGAGAATTTGGAGAAAACGCTCAAGCTGTTTAATGAATCCTCGCCCAAGTTGGATTTTGCGATGGGAGTGCAAGAGGGCAACGTCACTGAATTGCCTGTTTTCGTAGGTGGCGATCCTGACGTCCGCGGCGAAATTCAACCCCGTGGTTTCCCTGCAATGTTTGCAGCCTATGAAACTAAGAATCTCGATTCCGGCGGAAGCGGAAGGCTTGAGCTTGCCGCTTGGTTGACTTCTTCAAGAAATCCGTTGGCTGCCAGAGTCATCGTTAACCGAGTTTGGCGTTGGCACTTTGGCAGAGGTATCGTCGAAACGACCGATAACTTCGGGTTACTTGGGGGCAAGCCCACGCATCCGGAGCTTTTGGACTGGTTGGCTTCTAGGTTTATAGAGGATGGATGGTCGATCAAGTCCTTGCACCGCCTGATCTTGAGTTCGGAGACTTGGCGGATGTCTTCTAGACCTCATTCTATAGCTTTAAAAAAAGATTCGGAAAATAGGTTGCTCTCCCGTTCGCCGGTTCGGAGGTTGGAGGCCGAGCTCATAAGGGACTCTCTGCTGCATCTGAGCGGGGAACTCGACCTCGCGCTCGGTGGGAGTACTTGGTCGTACGAGAACCGCAAACTCGTCTTCAATCATACTTCCGAGGACAATACCAACTATCTCACTAACCGCCGATCGATATATTTGCCTGTCATTCGTAACAATGTGTACGACTTGTTTCAACTTTTCGATTTCCCCAATCCCAACTCAATGTGCGGAGACAGAACTCCAACCACTACTCCTCAACAAGCTCTTTACTTAATGAACAGTCCATTGGTCCGGCAAGCTGCCCTCGGCTTTTCTAAGAAGGGCTTCGGTTCCGATCCAAAGGTTCGTATTCACCTTCTGTATAATTCCGCCTTTCATCGTGATGCTGAACCTGATGAGATCCGCCAGTCGCTTCGCTTCTTGAAATCTTTTTCTTCGAAGTCGGAACCTTCGGACAAATGGCATGCCTTTGCTCAATCGCTCATCTGTTCCAATGAATTCCTCTATCTCGAATGAGTACTAATTCGGATTCACGATTATTGTCTCGTCGCGAAAGCCTTCGCAATGGGGCTCTCGGGTTCGGTTATCTAGCGCTTTCGTCCATTCTCGGAAATGCAACATTGGCAGAATCCTCTGTCTCCGCTCGCAAACCTCTTTATCGTCAAAGAGCAAAAAGAGTTATTTTCCTCTTTATGAAAGGAGGGCCATCGCAAGTGGACACCTTCGAGCGCAAGCCATTGTTGAACCGCGACCACGGCAAGCCTCTTCCCTTTGCCAAGCCTAAGGTCACCTTTGCCAAAACGGGGAATTTGCTTGGATCGCCTTGGGAGTTCAAGCCATATGGAGCGTGTGGTCACCAAGTCAGCGAGCTGTTTCCAAATGTCGGCCGTCATGTCGACGACATTTGCTTTCTTCACTCTTTGCATGGTACGAATCCGGCTCATGGAGGAGCCGTTCTCAAGCTCCATACCGGGAGCGACAACTTTGTCCGCCCGTCCATGGGCTCTTGGGTTTCCTATGGATTGGGTACCGAGAACGAGAATCTGCCTTCTTTTATCACCATCTGTCCGACTCTAGCTCATGGCGGCGTGCAAAATTGGAGCTCGGGCTTTCTTCCCGCCCATCACCAAGGAAGCTCAATCGGCAATGCTAGCATAGCTTCCGGTGACGCCCGTGTTCGCCATATTGCTAACGCCAAGTGGACCGCTAATCAACAGCGACGCCAAATAGATCTCATCCGAGAGATTAACGGTCGCCAACGGATGAACTTCAGCAGTCATCCTGAGCTCGATGATCGAATAAATTCCTTCGAACTTGCTTTCCGTATGCAGAACGCGATGCCCGAGGCACAGGATGTTTCAAGCGAATCCAAGGCGACTCAAAACCTTTACGGACTGGATAATCCCGTTACCGAGGACTTCGGTCGTCAGTGCCTCATGGCTCGGAGGTTTGCCGAACGTGGCGTACGCTTTGTACAAGTTACGCACAGCGATAAGAAAGTCCAATGGGACCAACATGGAAACTTACGAAATGGACATCAAGAAAAGGCCAGAGAGGTCGATTTGCCGATCGCCGGATTACTAACGGATTTAAAGTCGAGAGGACTGCTCGAGGACACCCTTGTGATTTGGGGTGGCGAGTTTGGTCGCACACCCACCGTGCAGGGTCACAAAATGGATGGGCGAGATCACAACCCTCACGGTTTCACCGTTTGGCTTGCCGGAGGAGGAGTGAAGGGTGGTCATCGATACGGAGCTACAGACGATTATGGATACTATGCGGAGGAAAACCCTGTCCATCTTCACGACTTTCATGCGACGGTGATGGCTTTTCTTGGTCTCGATCACGAACAGTTGACTTATCGGCATGCAGGTCGAGACTTTCGCTTGACCGACGTCTACGGTAAAGTCATCACCGATATTTTTGCATAACCATTTCGATTCTTTACGCTCCCCATTCATCGCAGAAAACGTTTTTGAAATTCCCATGAGATTTCCCTTTTTGATCCTTCCGCTGATATCCGGCATCGTTTACGCTGAGACAAAGGTCGATTTCGCACGCGAAGTGTTACCTGTTTTGTCGAACAAGTGCTTTGTCTGTCACGGGCCCGATTCCAAGAAGAAGGATGTTCTTCGCCTCGACTCCCGCACGGGGGCGACGAGAGACTTGGGAGGCTACCGAGCCATCGATGCCGATTCGCCGGAAGAGAGCGAGATTCTCACTCGGCTACACGATGCAGACGATCCAATGCCGCCTAAGAAGGCCGAGAAAAAGCTAACCAAGGCGGAGCGCGAAATCCTTTCGCTCTGGGTCAAACAGGGTGGTGAATACGCCAAGCACTGGGCATTCGTGAAGCCCTTTAAACCCAAGTCGAAAGGTAGCTCCATTGATTATTTCGTGGAAAAAAAACTGGAGTCGGCCGGGAAAGCTTTCGCCCCGGAGGCGGAACGTGCGGTTCTGGCGCGAAGAGTTGCACTCACGTTGACGGGTTTGCCACCGGAACCAAGCAACCTATCGAACTTTCTTAAGGACAAGCGCGGTGATGCCTATGAGCGTTTCGTTGATGAACTGCTGTCGAGTCCGCGTTTAGGCGAGCATCAGGCTCGCTATTGGTTGGATGCCGTTCGCTATGGGGATACGCACGGCCTGCACCTCGACAATAAGCGGGGTATTTATCCGTACCGAGATTGGGTTGTACGATCCTTCAACGACAACTTGCCACTTGACGAATTCGTCGTCTGGCAACTTGCCGGTGACCTCCTCCCCGAACCTACCTTGGCGCAACGAGTGGCCACGGGGTTTGTTCGGATGAATCCCAGCACGGCGGAGGGCGGGGCTATTCCCGCCGAGTTTCAGGCCAAGAACAATTTTGATCGTGTAGAGAATTTGGGCACTTCCCTGCTCGGGCTTTCCTTGGTTTGCGCCCGATGTCACACACACAAATACGACCCCGTTACGCAAACCGAGTACTATCGCCTTCTCGCCTTCTTCAACAACACGGCGGAGGCCTCCATGGATGGGAACAAATACGAGTATGCTCCCAACGTAAGGGCGCCTTCTGACCAAACGGCATGGAAGGAATGGGAGATTCTCAAGTCCGAACAATCCAAGGTCCTTGAAAAACTGGGCGATAACAAATCTCCGACTCCAGTCGCTGACCCCGCCAAACCGAATGCCCCGGTCAATCTACAGGCACGAGCTGCCGAGTTGTCCAAGCAAATTGAGGAAATGGAAAAGAAGTTCACCACCACTCTAGTGGCAAAGGAATTGGCTAAGCCCCGCGTGACAAAACTTCTTGAGCGCGGTGAGTATCATTTGCCGGTCGGCGACGCACTTCAACCCGGAGTGCCCGCTGTTCTAGGGGCCTTGCCCAAGGATGCGCCCCGCAATCGGTTGGGGCTCGCTCGTTGGTTGGTTTCTCGGGAACATCCACTTGTCGCCCGTGTCCTTGTTAACCGTATCTGGCAACGTGTTTTTGGTGCAGGTCTCGTCCGTACGCCGGCGGATTTTGGTTTGCAAGGCGAGCAATCCACTCATCCCGAACTCCTCGACTGGTTGGCTGTAGAGCTTCAGGAAGAGGGATGGAATCTCAAGAAGATGCTTCGTTTATTAGTGACTAGTCGTACCTTCAAGCAGAGTTCCGGTCAACGGCCTGATCTTGCCGATCCTGAGAACCGGTCTTTTGGACGAGGCCCGAGCTATCGTCTGGATGCCGAGGTGTTGCGCGACGTGTCCCTTTGGTCTTCGAGCCTGCTCGATCCAACTATGGGTGGGGAAGGCGTCAAGCCTTACCAGCCCCCCGGTATGTGGAAGGAGCTCATGCACCCCG
>CAWVZQ010000230.1:0-4966 GCA_963934405.1 uncultured Opitutales bacterium
CGGAAAGGTTCGACCACTCCCGTGTAGGAAAAGTTACGAAAAACCACGCCTTGCAGAGGAAGCACGGCATCGGTAGGAGCGAGTTGCACGCCAAAGGCTTCCCCATTCTCGGGAAAAGCAACGGTAAGCTCCCCCTCGTAGAGGTTGAAGGCAAAGTCTCCATCAGTGAAAGAGAAGTCGTCAAACCGAAGGGTTTTACTCTCACCGAGAGGAAGCCGGGTAGGGGCGGCGTATGAAATTCGCCATGAGGGCAGACGCAGCTGGCTAAAGGTAATTGTCGGCAAAGGAGCAAATGTATGAAATTGATCAACACTGAGAGTAGCTTCACAGGCATTGGAATCAACGAAAGCCTCGACAGCCCAGTTCTCGGCTATGCCCGTGGCGTTTGCCTCGCTTGTCCCATTTGCGTCTATCTTCCAAGTCCCGTCACCAGTTTCCGAAGCGGACATAAACAAGTGGGGGATTCGCAGGGTTTGCCCCAGTGCAGCAAGAGAAAGGTCGCCGGCATTTAGGTCGAAGGAGGGGGAGACGAGGGAATCGCCACGTACCCCTGCCTTGCCTGCGATCTTGGCGAAACCGCCCAAAAGTGAAAATTCATCAAGCTCCAATGGCAATGACCATCCCCCTATTGCATTTTTTAATGCGACTAGATCAGGGAAACCGAAATGAGAAGTCAACGAAGTGGCATTCTCCTCAGCCGCAAAGCTGGCCAGAACGGAAACGGGTGACTCTCCGATAGAACCATTGAGGTCTAGGCTGATTGCACTCGATCCTGCCGATAAGCGGGCATCGACCCGAGCACGACCTTGAGAATCGCCATAATTCACGGTAAGATTCGCGTCATGAAGTTGGATATTCCGGAAGACGGGTTGCTCCAAAAACAAACGAATTTGTTCTTCGATGGTTTCGTCGGTTAAGGAAGAAGGTTCGGTCAACTCGTCGACCCACGCTTGCATATCCAATACAAGGCGAAGGCCGAACAATTCCAGCTCTTCGACCACTCCATCGAGAGCTTCATCCAAATCGTAGGCAACAGCCAGTTTGGCCAAAGTCAGGTCCGTTTTATCATCCGACAAGCGAAGCCCCGTTATGGAGGAACCCTTGGAGGAAAGTTCGACTTGCTCGATAACAACTGTCGGCTCATGAAAACCTACCTCTTCAGCCTCTTTCGCAGTATAAGACTCTAGTAATCTCGGTAAACGCCACCATAGGGTCGACAAGACGCATGCCAGCAATACGAAGATACCGAGAAGAAGCCGTAGGCAAACTCGCCTGAAGCGCGAAGTCTTGAGTTTGTTGTGACTCATGTCATTTTGCACGATGCGCGATGGAAGAAGAGTGGAAAGACAAAAGAGTTTACTTCCTTTGACGAGAAAAGCCGTTATGGCTAACGTTTTACAAAATTAAATTTCCATTATGACAAAGGTAGGATTCATTGGTGCGGGAGATATCTCGCTGTTGCACGCCGAGGGCGTCAAGGAAACGCGGGAAGCCGAGCTGGTCGGCATCTGGAACCGTACTCGTTCGCGGGCCGACGAGAAGGCCGCCTTGTTCGGCTGCCAAGTGTTCGACTCTCCCGAAGCTCTTATGGAAGCCGTGGACGTAGTCTATGTTCTCACGAACATGGAGACTCATCACGAGTATGCCCTGATGGCTATCGAACGTGGTTGCCACGTACTCGTGGAGAAGCCGACTGCCATCACCATTGACGAAATCCTCGAGATGAAGGAAGCCGCCGCCGCCAAGGGCGTAAAGATCGCTCCCGTACACAATTACATATACGAGCCAAGCGTCATGCGGGCCAAGGATCTCATTGAAAGTGGCAAGCTGGGCGACTTGGTCGCCGTATACGTTCTCTACAACATCCACCATCCCGAAGAGGTGGCTGCGCGATATCCGGGCGTCATTCGACAAATCCTCACTCACCATGCATACTGTACCCTCTATGCAGTGGGAGAACCGGAAAAGATTTCCTGCATGAAAGCCACTGTCAACGACGGCTCGGTACCTCAAGAAAACATTGCCATGGCCACCTTGAAAATGAAGAACGGGGCCCTCTCCCACCTTTGCGCCAGTTTCGCCGCCGACGACCATGCGGGTGACCCCTGGACCTTCATGATCAAGGTGATCGGCACAAAGGGTGCCACTCGCTACAGCTACAGAGACTGGGTGGAAAACACTCCCGCCGTAGTCCATTCTCAAACCTATTCCGCCTATCCCTATACCATCCGGGCAACAGGCAAGCATTTCATAGAAAGAGTAGTCGGGCTTGGTGAAGAGCCACTTTCCACTTTGGACGATGCCGTGACCTGCATGAAGATAATCGAAGCCTGCGAAACCTCCGTCGAGGAGGAACGCCACGTCGGCATCGAATAATTCCGAATCGATCATGGCCCGCATCCTCGCAATTTGGCGAGATTCACTTCACACGATCCTCGACATCTACGAACGACGTCGCGGTCCGCTAGGAATATTCTTCCCGCTCCTATTCCTGTTCTTCGTTTTCCTGAACGTCGGTTGCTATTGGTGGGGAATATTCACCGCCTTCCCGCAATACATGCTTACCCACGAGGCGAACCACTACCTAAAACTGCAGTTCCCCGTGGGAATCCTCGGGGCCCTTTTCGACAGCCTCTCCTTCTTCGTCACAATCTGGATCATTCGCCGGGCCCTCGCCGCCAAAAGCACTACCGAATACGTAATGCACCTCTCGATCGACTTGGTAATTGCGGTGATCGCAACTTTTTGGGTGCTCTTCGTCTTCACTGCGGGCGGCTGGTTCATAAGCCTGTTCGAGTCCGTGCCGGAAGAACTGACACTTCGAGGCGAGAAATACACCACTCGAGCCGTCCAGGCCCTGCAGGATCCCACGGGACGCGAAAACGCCAAGAACATCTACTTCGGAATCATCATGGGCGTATCCGCCGCTCTGCCCACCTGCCTTCACCTATTGCTCTTTTTTCGCTCCTGCCTCCAGGCTTTCAAAAACAAAGTATTCGGAACCACCCTCGGCGACAATCAAACGAAAGAAGAACGTTCTCTATCCGAGAAATAATGTAGTCAATTATATCGCTTGCATTGGACTCAAATTTTAGAAAGCATGTCGACCATGCCGAGCATTTACGACCTAAAGCCAAAGTTTCAAGGGCTATTGCGACCGATCACGAGGAGTTTGGTGAATCTTGGCGTCACGGCAAACCAAGTGACTGTTTTTGCCGCACTCTTATCCATCGGAGCAGGAGCTTGTCTGGCGATTTGGCCAACGGAACAGTGGCCCTTGCTCATGATTCCGGGCATGTTGTTCGTTCGTATGGCATTGAACGCGATCGACGGCATGCTGGCTCGCGAACATGAAATGAAGTCCGACCTGGGGGCAGTGCTCAATGAAATCGGAGACGTCGTATCGGACTCCGCCTTGTATTTGCCTCTAGCTCTGCTGCCTGGCTTTCGCCCCGAGCTGATTGTCGGCATCGTGCTACTTTCTGTAATCAGCGAAATGACCGGAGCCGTGGCCGTCCAAATCGGGGCGAGTCGTCGCTACGAAGGTCCCATGGGGAAGAGCGATCGCGCCTTCGCCTTCGGATTGATCTGCCTTTTGCTGGGCTGTGGCGTATCGACAGAACCTTGGCTTGAGGTTGCACTTGGCGTAATTCTAACTTGGCTTGATGTTGCCCTTGGCGTCATACTTACTTTGCTATTGGTAACGATTTTCAACAGAGCCAAACATGCCTTGCAGGAAGTGAACGCATGAATTGTAGTGGCCTAAGCATAAAACAGACAAAGATGGGCTCGCAAAACAGATGTCGCCTCAATTCACCCGACAATCGAGAGCATAACATCACTAGCGGTTTGGCGGGACGATTATAGTGGCTTGCCTAGTCACAATCTTTGTTCTTTGCTAATGACATGAAAACAATGCAATATCCCGTCCTGTCAATCATCGCCTTGGTTTTCAGTGCTTGGTTCAGTGGTTGTGGTGAAGACCCTGAGAACGGATCAACGACGCCGAAAAACGGAAATGAAATCGGCCCGATTATTCCCGAAGCCAAGATAAAACTACCTGGTTCCAAGTGGGTCGGGACGAGGGAAGAGTTTGAGGTGATATTCGAGGAACGCGATTCGCCGAGTAATGGAAATCTAGTCTACCAAAGACTTTTCGTGCGAGCCAACGACAGTCCATACACGGGATCGATCACTCGAGTTTACCTGAACGGAAGACCCGAATTCACGGGAAATTACGAGAATGGCTATCTGGAAGGTCCGGCACGACTATGGAATAGTGATGGATCACTCGATTCGACCACCCGGGTAAAGGGTGGCATTGCTTTGAATTTGCAGACCCCAGAGGAGCTATCGGGTAACGAATTGGAGGTTTCAATCCAGCCAGAACTCAACCAAGTCGATGTCGTCGTGCCATCCGAACCCATTTTCATTGGTGACAACGACAACCTCGCCGAATGGACGACGATCACAGTCGAAGATGAAGTCGAATACCTTCTCGACAAGAGAACTGGCCAAAAAGTGACCGGTGGCTTGAAAGTGCATGACAAGAATGGTGCCGTTTCCTACTATTCGGAATACAAGGACGGCAAATTGCATGGTCGAAACGAAAATTGGCATAACAACGGGGTCAAGTCCACCGTGGCTAATTATATTAATGGAGTTAAGCACGGTCTAGAGACATGGCGGGACGAAGAATCCGGTCTCAAGACTTGGGAAGCCAATTATGTGAATGGCAAGCAACACGGGCTCGAAACCGCATGGGATGAAAACGGAACGATCCTCTTTCAGCGTTCCTACCATACCGGCCAACTAGTCACCCCCAATCAATAAGAATATGCGTCGAGCGAAATCGAATCGTTTCTGCTCTTTCGTAAATTAGTTTTAGTGACGCGTCTATTGGGAGTGTTTCGACCAAGATGAACTTCACGGCTCTCGATCCATCCGTTCGCTGGAGCCTCGCGGC
>CAWVZQ010000231.1:0-4963 GCA_963934405.1 uncultured Opitutales bacterium
CATAAAGGGCATGATCATGGCGGGCACGCCCACGAAGCTCCCCATGGAGGAGCATTAGTTCTATTGGGAGAACATGGAACTGGTTTTCATCTCGAAGTCATTCTTGGCAAAGAAGGCATCCTCGACCTGTACGTCCTCGATGGCGAAGTAGAAAATTTCGTGAGAGTATCTCAAGAGGAATTGAGTATGCAAGTGACGACCAAGGATTCAAAAAGCCAAAGCATCTTAATGACTGCCGTGGAAGACGCTGCCACGGGTGAATCCATAGGCAACACTTCACATTTTCGAGCGCAGACTGAAATGAAAGGCGTCGAAAGCTTCGATGCAATCCTGTCATCGGTAAAAATAAAAGGTACGGTTTTCGAAAAAGTTTCCATTAGCTATCCTCAAGGGAACGAATGACTTTGCTGAAAATTTCATCGGGTAGTTACTCGTCTAAATCAAATCGTTCATGAGCATAGAGGCGAAGCGGGATCAGCTGGTCGAAGAATTGATGCCGTTCGAGGACCACTTCGAGCGTTTTGCTTATGTCATCGATCGGGCTAAATCTCATTCGCCTCTCTCCGACGAATATAAAATTGATACGTTTTTGATCAAGGGATGCATATCCCAGCTTTGGGTTTTCCCTCGGTTCAAAGAGGGGAAATGCTATTTTCAAGCCGACTCAGACGCAGCCATCACAAAAGGAACCGCTACCATGCTTTGTGAACTGTATAGCAACGAGTCACCGAAAGAGATAATAGACCTCGAGCCCGATTTTCTGGCCGATGTCGGCATAACTCAGCACTTATCCCCCAATCGTCGAAACGGTCTGACCAGTGTTCGCCAAAAGATAAAAGCGTATGCCGAACTTTGCCTTCAAAGCAAATAGACTGTAGACAAAAGCAAGGCCTTGCAGTCCATCAAATACGACCCTAAGACTTACAAAATGAAAATCTCCTTATTAGCTCTATCTTTCTTTTTTGCCGTCTCTTTATTTGCAGAGAAGAAAGACCTTCACTCCGCACTCGAACCCGTACCCCGCCAGGGTGGTTGGATGAAAAGGCACGAGTCTTTTAACAAACGAGTGAGCGAGGGAAAGGTAGATTTAGTACTAATCGGCGACTCGATTACCCAAGGCTGGGAAGGCCGAGGGAAACAGGTCTGGAAAAAACACTATGGCAAACGCAACGCGGTAAACCTAGGTATTGGCGGCGATCGTACTCAGCACGTCATCTGGCGTTTAGACAATGGCAACTTGAAAGGAATTGCTCCAAAGGCAGCAGTGGTGATGATCGGCACCAACAACGCGGGAAGCAATAAGCCCGAGGAAATCGCGGACGGAGTCGCCGCCATCACCAAACAACTGGAAACGAAACTCCCCAAGACACAGGTATTACTCCTAGCCATTTTCCCACGGGGCGCCAACAAGGACGATGGTCGACGCAAGGTAAACGAGAAGGCCAATGCCATTTTCAAGAAACTAGCAGACGGAAAACAAGTTCACTATCTCGACATCGGACCAAAGTTTCTTGAAAAGGACGGAACACTTACTCGAGAAATTATGCCCGACCTGCTTCACCTTAGTGAAAAGGGATATACTATCTGGGCGGAATCGATTGAAGAGAAGCTTGTGAGCATGATGGGCGAATGAAAGCGACTTCCCTTTCGACGGTCCTTCTCCTCCTGAGCCTCACCGTATTCGGACAGGAAATGAAATCACCTCTGCCCTCTATTAATTGGGCGGTACAGGATATAGTGGTAATCGGAGAAATTAAAAAAATACGTAGTAAACCTATTGTTGGAGTGAAACCGACAATCTTTAGTTACAACTTGGAGGTAAAGGTCGAGGAACTCTTAAAAGGAGAACTGACCAAGAACAAAGTTCGGCAAGCTCCACGAAACCCAAAGCCCTTGAATATTGTCATCGCGCCAAAGGCAATTGAGGGAAAGGAAGGGGAAGACGCAGGCAAACTCATTCAGATCCGATACAGTGTGAGGCAAAAGCAAGAGCCCGTGTTCCCGGAAGATCTAAATCAGACGAGGAGTTTCGTCGCATTAGCGAAAGAGGGAACTGCTTTCCGGTTTCTGGGATGGGAACCGATCAGTGATGCTAGAGAAAAAGAAGTCAGGTTCGAATGTACCTTGCCTTATGGATGGATGGCTCGCGAAGGAGAAATTCTTTCGCCGTGGGCAGAATTGCAATGCAAATGGCCTAAGAAGGTCGTGCCTAAAAAAGGTTCCTTCTCTTGTAGCAAGACTGGTCGACCGTCGTTTGATTGGAACGAAAAAGCAACTATGTCGGTTGCCAAGGTACCTTCGGTTTTCGTGACTAATCTCAATAGGGATGGGGATGGAGAAATACGCCTAACTATTTCAAACTTCACCAACGAACCTTTAACAATTCCCGCACTTCGAAGGACGGATAAACGGATCCTCTGGAAGGAAAGCCTCGTTGTGATTATAAAAGGAAAGGCTTTCAGGTTGCCTGGATCGAAGGGAATTTCCTATCCGACGGAAGCCACGGAACTAAAACCCAATGAAGAAATTTCATTCGTGGTTAACCCATTGGCAATTCGAGATGCAAGTTGGCCAAAATCCAACACTTCCTCAAGTGCCGAAAGGATCTACTTCCAATTTTGTCTGGCCCATCACTCACAGAAAGTCCCCTTTTACTATTACAGGGCGCATCACGACGAAATCCGCCGAAAATTACTTGCCGGGCAACCTTTGAGACCTTTGTTTCTGGGGGATTGATCCGAAAAATCCCGACCTTCGAAATCGGGTGGAACCATCAGTGTTTTAGAATAGGAGTCCAGTTAATGCACTCGTCCTTGGCCCAGGAGGTTATCGTTTCGGCGACTACTGGAGGATGGGACTTCCCCTGGAAATACTAATCCTCGCGTTGGGAACGGCCCTGATCATGCATTTCTGGCCCCTCAGTTGAAAAACAAAAGGCGACCGCGGTTCTGTAGGTTTTATTTCGCCACCGATCTATACAGGAACGGGCGGCGGAACATGCCACCGAAGTGGTGTTCACACTTGCAAACCAGAGCAAGAACGTTCTTACCCGACTTGAGCTTGCCCGTTAGATCGACGTCCCACTCGAAGCGGTAATCATTCAGCCACCACAGTTTGCCCTGCTTGCGGACAGCCACTTCCTTCCCATTGAGGTAGAGACGGCATTCATTGAACAGTCCGGGGAAGCGAAGATGCACCTTCCCGACAGTCTGCTCGGGCTTTAAGTCGAGATCAGTTCGGTACCAGAGGTCGCCGACGTAGCTTTGGTAGTCAGGATGAAGGATACCTTGTGCCTGGGCGTAGAGATCAACCCGAAGCCTTTCCCACTCATTGGGATAATCCTTGCGTTCAGCGGGCGTGAGCTTCGTATGGTTCGCCTTCCAAAAAGTCAGATCGACGGGTTTCGAGGCGAAACCACGAGCGAGACCCTTGCGATCGTCGTCACGGTGGAAGTCCCACTCAAGGGGTAGCTTGGCGACAAGCTTGCCCTTTTCGCCATTGGTAAATGGCAGCAGTTCTTCATACTGCCGCACTTCACCGGGCCACCATGCATGACCTCGATGTTCCACCTTGTAGTTCCGATAGGTGGTGAAGATGCCGTTCATGTCGGTCAGTTTCTCCCGAACGGCGAGAGCCTTTTTGCCCGCGGCAACGGCACCTGCATAGTCACATTCCGTAGCGGCGGCACGAACCATCGAGAGATATCCTGCGGTGACGTCATAGCTATACCGCATGAAGCGTATGCGGTCGAGGTACAGCTTTTCATTACGCGTCAGCACCCTCCCTTGAACCTTTAGGCCGTTGATGATCTGCTCAGCTTCGAGCAGGTTGGTTTTGAGGACAGCCAATACCTTCGCAGTGTAAATAGAAGGAGCTACGAAATACTCGTGCTCGGTACAGATAGTCTCAGCCCAAGCTTTGAAGATCGTGGACCAATAGGCCCTCATGGGTTTCTCTGCAGGGCCGAAGAACTTGGAGTAGAAATCGTCCAACAAAACATCGACGTCCTCATCCGGATTCCACAGCAGGCGAGACCTTAGGTACAAGTTGATGAAGGTTGTCGCTATGGCGTTTCGACTCTCGGTATTCACGCCAAGGATACCAGCCTTGCGATAGTGTTGCACGTCTTGGGCGAATGATTGATGAGAGGGATTTGGAATGTCGCGCCAGACTAGCATTCCTTGGTCGTAATCATAGATACAGAGACGTCCCTGCATGACCTTCGCCCACTTATACATCATGTCGCGGTATTCTTGGCGCGGAGGTGATTGATGGTCATCCATCCCGTGAATGGGGTCGATATCGATGGGAGCAAGCTCGGCGAATAGAGATCGTTCGGCAACCATGTCGCGAACGGGCGGAATCGTCATGTTAGCGTAGGCGAGGAAGCCTATCTTGGCCTTGCTCTCGGGATGCTTCTGTTGAAGCACGCTTGCCACGTTGTTGTATAGTTCAAGCATGGGATCGGTTACCGACCAGCGCAGGAAATACTTGTCCCACTGCAGCTTCATCAATTTTTGGTCCCCCGGATAAGCTGAATCGTATGAACCGTCCTCCATCCCAAGGGAAAAGGATTTCCCCGAGGCGTACATGGACTCCACCTTTCCCGCAACGTACTCGGCGGTTTTGGGATCGGTGATGGGAAAGTTGAACGTGCCTTTGCCCAAGCCCTTGGTATATTTCCCCAAGGCATGGCCCGTCGGAGGCAAGTCACCACGTCCCGTCATCATGTTTCTCATCTGGAACTCCTGCCTTCCCGAATTGTCCCCTACCCATGAAATCCAGTAGGAACGAATTTCAAACGGAGAAGAGAATGCGAAATCCAAGTCGCCCACCTTCAGGTCTGGTTCATCAGGTACGCACTCACCGAAATCCGTGGGAATGTACCAACGGCAACCCCATCGTCGCAACAACTCCGCCACCGCAAAGTAATGGGCGAGATCGTTGTTGCCCGCTATATAGA
>CAWVZQ010000232.1:0-4939 GCA_963934405.1 uncultured Opitutales bacterium
GAGCGCCATCAACCCAAGAGTACACTTTCCGGATCCATCATTTTGTCACACCCTTCTCTCCTTGATCCGAATTTCGTAAAGACGATCGTTTTTCTTTCGGCGCATTCCAAGGATCAAGGTACTTTGGGAGTTATTCTGAATCGGCCCATGGGGCGCAAGTTGTCCGATCTCGACTCTTCTTTCGCTGGAAAATCTTTTGGGGATACCCCAGTGTATGAAGGAGGACCCGTAGAGAAAGAGAAACTTATTATTGCCGCTTGGGAATGGCTCGAGTCGCCCAGCTCTTTCAAGCTTTATTTCGGGATAGACATGGAAAAGGCCGAGAATTTGCAAGCCGACAACCCCTCTGTTAAAATAGCCTGTTTCGTGGGGCACTCGGGTTGGTCCCCGGGGCAACTGGAGCATGAACTGAACGAAGACGCTTGGATTGTTTCGGCTCTCGACAAGGAGCTTTTTGCCCGTCTCGAGGACAAGCAGGTGGTTTGGAAGAACGTCGTTGGCTCGGTAAGTGACGAGTTGCGTTTTCTTGCCGATGCCCCCGAGGACCCCGAATTGAATTAAGCTAGTAAAGCTTCTTGGAGTATCCCATGCGTTCGAAATCGGTTTAGAATATAAAACGAATTGGCTAAATTGAGTCCAAATTTCCTTAAAAAAAGGGCTTGGCACGTCAGTTGCTAAATGGCTTAAAGTAATATTTGCATTTCACCCTGAGTTTTAGGCAGTCCAAATTCCCCTCCCTCTCAGTTTCAAAACCTTCCATACTAAATAAATCCTCTCTCAAACACTACTCAAGTACCATACAATAAAATTCCAATCAGTAATGAGCAAACATAAGCTAGAATACATTTGGCTCGACGGATACAAACCGACTCAGAGTCTACGAAGCAAAACGATGGTTGTTGACGATTTCAGCGGCAAGCTGGAAGACGCCAAGCAATGGTCATTCGACGGTTCCTCAACGGAGCAAGCGTCCGGGGACGATTCTGACTGCCTCCTCCAGCCCGTTGCGATTTTTCCGGATCCTGATCGTTTCGGAGGCAACGGTTGGCTGGTAATGACAGAAGTGCTAAATGCCGACGGAACGCCCCATGAATCGAACGGACGAGCCACGATTGAAGAGGACGATGATGATTTCTGGTTCGGCTACGAGCAGGAGTACACCCTCATTGATCCCGACACCAATCTCCCGCTCGGTTTCCCCGAGAACGGTTTCCCGGGACCGCAGGGTCCGTACTACACTTCCGTTGGGGCGGCCAATACCTTTGGTCGCGACCTTGTTGACGAGCACCTTCACCTTTGTCTCGAGGCGGGCATCAACGTCGAGGGTATCAACGCGGAGGTAATGATGGGGCAGTGGGAATATCAAATCTTCGCAAAGGGAGCTGGGCAGGCCGGCGACGAGGTTTGGGTTGCTCGCTATCTTCTTGAGCGTACTGCCGAGAAGTATGGAGTCGTCATTGATTTGCATCCCAAACCGATTAAGGGCGACTGGAATGGCTCCGGCATGCACTGCAACTTCTCCAACGGCGTAATGCGTGACCAAGGCGGAGAGGATGTCATGACCAAGATTTGCGAGCACTTCGGCCGGAATATTGATCGTCACGTCAGCGTTTACGGCGCTGAAAATGACCAGCGTTTGACTGGCTTGCACGAAACTCAAGCGATCGATAAGTTCAGCTATGGCGTTTCTGATCGTGGAGCTTCCATCCGCATTCCCGTGGCCACCATTCAGGACGGTTGGAAAGGACGTCTCGAGGACCGACGCCCTGCCTCCAACGGAGATCCTTACAAGATTAGTGCCGTCGTTATCAAGACAACCAAAGAAGCCCTCGCTTCCTGATTAGCTTTAAGCACCAGTTTTCAATAAATACAAAAGGCCGGCGGGAGAACTCTCGCCGGCTTTTTTCGTGCTTGGTTCATGCTTCGCAGGCATAACAACCCCCAAGACTTTGATTTGGAAGATGTTCTTGCCACAAGCACTTTCTTTTGCTCGCTTAAGTTGCCGGCGAGGTTAGATCGTTTACATCTAGTGCAATCCGAACCAATGTCCGAACAAATCCAAAAGGCTGCCGAAACTCTCTTGGGGGAGCCTCTTTACCGGTTCTCCGATTGGCCCAATCCTGAAGTTCCGGACTCTCCTGGACTCTATGCCGTATGGGAAAAGGATGAGCTTGTCTGGGTGGGAACCGCCGGTGGTTCTCTCCGAAGTCGCTTCGAAAGGCATGTGAAGGGTCAATCCAGAGGGAATCCTTTTTGCCAAGGAGTTTGCGACCGCCTAATGTTTCGGCATATGAATTTGGAAGATTCCATTCGAATGACTGGGGAAACCCAACTTTTTGCCGATATTTTAGCCGCTAAGTTCGTGAGAAATCACCTTACCTATCGTTTTGTTTCGACCAAGGACAACTCAAATGCCCTGTCAATCGCCTCGGCGATTTGTGCAGGGAATACAACCTTAGATAAACCCTTCTTGAATCCGAAGTGACCTTTTAATTGACGAATTAGCTACAGTTTCAAAATCAGGAAATCTTCAAACACCTTTTTTATCCTCCGGAAATAGAGTGTCTTGTCTCCTTGGAGTAATTTAGCAGGTCTTCCATCATTGATTCGGCAGTCTGATAACGGTTTCGTCTGTTTTTTGCCAATGCTTTCATGCAGATTTTCTCCAGTTCTACCGGGATGTTGTTTTCTGGAGCAATGTCTCTAGGGGAAGGAAATGGTTTGTTGAGAAGTTCTTCTATGATTTCAGTTATATTTTGGCCGAACAGTAGTTGGCGATATGTGAGTATCTCGAAGAGTATGTTGCCTAGACCGAAAATATCCGCTCGCGCGTCAATATGGGCATCCCCTCGGGCTAGTTCCGGTGCCATATAGAGAGGGGTTCCATAATGTCGACCTGCGGGTGTGAGTGCACCATCCTCATGTCTACCAATGTCAGGTTTGTTAAAATCCGGTTCACCCCAAACTTTTGCCAAGCCCCAATCGATGACGTAGGTAGTTCCGAATTCGCCGGTCAGGATATTTGCCGGTTTGATATCTCGGTGTATGACCCCTCTGGAATGAGCATGGGCGAGCGTTTGACAAACTTGAATCAAGATATCGATCAAGACGTGGAGCGGGAAGGCGCTCTTGGTCTGGGGGGCTTTCGTTTTAAGCGTCTCTATAATTTCTCGTAGGTCGCGCCCCCGGACATGTTTCATTGTGAAAAATAATAATCCGTTACGGTCGCGACCCAGTTCGTATACCGGCACTGTCCCGTGGTGTGCTATGTTTGCGGTTATCCGTGCTTCACGTAGAAATCTCTGAATCTCTATCTCGTCCTCGGCTAAATGTTCGTGCAGTGTCTTGTACACGACTTGTCGCCCTAAGTTTTCGTCGAAGCAGCAATACAGCTTGGCGATTCCTCCCTCACGGAGAAGTTCGAAGTCTCGATACTTTAATGAACCACTCCTCCAGTGAAGAGCCAAAGTTTTATCGGTCTCTGAGAGACGGAAAAAACCATTCCCGGAGGTAGGGGAATCAGTGTCTGAATTATGTGCCAATTCCTTACTTTCCCAGAGTGAGGACACCCATTGTTTGTGACTGTTTTAACTGGAACCCTTTCATCTCTTCACAATTCTCCCCGAAGGTCTTTTTGTTTTTTGAAGATTAGCATGGAAGGCTTTGCCTAGATTAGATAAATCCTCCATGATGTTAGGATACCTGTCCTTCAGGTCGGTGGTTTCGCCGATGTCTTTCTCCAAGTCGAAGAGCGATAATCCAATTTTTGCTTGTGAATAGTTGGTGGGGATCCCTCCTTTGCCTCCCGGGCGACCCGCCATGGTGCGGTATCCGTGGGGAAAGTGTAACTTCCACTTACCCGCTCGAACGGCTTGCAGTTGGTTGCCGTAGTAAAAGTAATATGCCTTATGTGGGGACTTGGCTTTGTCACCGGTGAAGAGGGGCCAAATGTTTTTTCCGTCGATGCGGTGCTTGGGAAGCTTGGCCCCGATCAAGTGGGAGATGGTAGGCAGGATGTCTATGGTCATGGCGGGTTCGCTGCAGACCGAGTCGGGGGGGATTGTCCCGGGCATCCATGCGAGAGTTGATTCACGGCAACCTCCGTCGAACATCGTACCCTTGCCTTCGCGCAACGGGGCGGCGGATCCCGCATGGTCTCCGTAATTTAGCCAAGGACCATTGTCGGCGGTGAAGATGACGAGAGTATCCTTATCGAGTTTGTTTTTACGTAGGGTGTCCAAAATCCGGCCGACCGACCAATCCACCTCCATCATCACGTCCCCGAACAGTCCAGCCTTGCTCTTACCCTTGAACTTTTCGGAGACATAGAGCGGAACGTGAACCATGCTGTGGGGCAGATAGACGAAGAATGGTTTGTCCTTGTTCTTCTCAATGAAACTCACGGCTCGTTCCGTGTACTGTGTGGTGAGCTGTTCTTGATCCTTGGCCGTGACCATGGGATTGATGACTTTGTTCTTTTCGATGAGGGGCAGATGTGGCCATTTTTTGAGGCGTTCCTTCATCGGTAGGTGTAGAACGCCCGGGTGGTAAGGCCACATGTCGTTGGAGTAAGGGAGTCCGAAAAAATCGTCGAACCCATGTTGCATTGGGAGGAACTTCTTGTGATGGCCCAAATGCCATTTTCCGTAGCAAGCAGTGGCATAACCCTTTTGCTTGCAGATTTCTGCTAGAGTGACTTCGTTCGCATTAATACCGTGCGAGGATTTTGGCCCTAGAGCTCCAAGAATCCCTACGCGCACATTGTAGCACCCAGTCAGCAACCCCGCCCGCGAGGCGGAGCACACGGCTTGTGTGACGTAGAAGTCAGTGAATTTTCGCCCCTCCTTGGCCATTCGGTCGAGATGCGGTGTCGGGTAGGCTTTGGCACCGAATGGACCGATGTCGGCGTAGCCCATGTCGTCGATAAAAATGACCACCA
>CAWVZQ010000233.1:0-4912 GCA_963934405.1 uncultured Opitutales bacterium
CCTCTGAAAAGTAAGACCACCTATGGCGTCTCAGGTTGGCGAAACGGGTGAAGGGAATGAATCCCCGGGAAGCCCTTTAACAGTGGGCTCTGGACGCGATTTGACGCAAGTTGACGAGGATTGCGAATGGCGGGATAGACGGGACTCGAACCCGCGACCTCCGGCGTGACAGGACATGGAAATGCCATTGAAGATCAAGGGGTTGGCGAGATGGGTGTCAACCCGGTGTCCGAAGCGCATTTCGAATGCAGCTTTATGGTGTGGTCGCCTGTTCGCGAAGCTCCTCTCCGATGCTTACCGCGCGGCAGGGAAGATGAACCACTTCTCGGATTCCCACAGAGGCGAGCATGGTTAAAAAGTAGTCATTCTCGTCCAAGGATTCTCGGCAGACGTAGAGCGTTCTTCCATGCACGAGGCAGTGCAGTCCGAGAGAACCGAGCAACCCTCTTGGTCGCTGGTCCAGGCCCAGCACTCGGGACAAGGAGATCCCGGTTTTCTTCGAGCCTTCCTTCAGTTCCTCGTAAAAATGCCTGAACATCGTGAAGAAACCATGGCCGAACCGCTTGTCATAGGCGGCTTCAGAGGGAAACTCGACGGACTCGATACCCGTGCTCGAAGGTTTCCCGAAGTAAGCGAATCCGATTTCCAAGCCCTTCGGCTTTTCCTTTCTGTAAATGGTGGGGACGAAACACCCTCCGAAGCCGTGCCTGAGATAACCTGCAACTGCTTGGGCAAGGAGAATGAGATTGGCCATGGACACCGTCCGCTCGTCCTTGGGGGCGACTTCCAACGATTGCTGCTTGAGCCCCCATATTTCATCGTCCCCGCATTTCGTGACAAAACCGTAGGAAGAGTTGCCGCCGCTTGATGAGGTGCTAATCAAGCCCAGCGGCAACCCGCTCCTAAGGTTTGCCAACTCTCTTTCGCTAGGGGGATTCACTGCTATCGGTCCTTGTCTAGTTTCGTAAGTAACGCTCATATTTTTTTCGTAGGTTGTGATTGGAGAACACTCTATGACCACGCGACACTCTCTTCCGTTCATTTTTTTATGATGAACAGTACGCAGGACATATCGGCACTTACCCCTTTCGGGACTTAAACTAACCCAACTAAATCACGACATGAAAAATCCAGTCTCCATTGCCTATCGGCACTTACCCCTTTCGGGACAGCTGGTCATTAAAGCCCAGTATTGGTGCGGATGGGAAGAGTGAAATTTTTGGCTGACCATTTTTCTTGCTCTTTCAATGAAGGGAAATCCGAAATCGCATCCACAAAACCCTGGCAATCAAAGCACTTGCGCATTTTTTGGCTGAATGGCGGTTTTTTCTTCAAATATAAGCATGATTGTTCAATCAATATCAGAACACCAAACGACGTACAAGCTCTGGTGGTTTGGATGCGCAAAATCTTTAGTTCGGTCTGCGCCTTGGTATACTTATCGAGGATCGGTGATCCCTGCCTCTTGGTGTGTGTGGGCCTCCGTAGGTAGTCCATCGGATAATAAAGCGTCGGTCTGCGATTTATTGTAATAGCTTGCGGCGAGATCCGTGATATTTCCCCCCGGGGACTGGGAATAGTGTCCAAATACCAAGAAGAAGTCCTAAGTTTTTGACTAGAAACTTTTTGCGAAAACGATGTAACACTACACTCATAGTGTTACACCCCCCCAAAAAAGCACACTATATGGAGTAACACATAAGTTCGTGTTACATCCCCAACAAGCACACCATACGGAGTAACACACAAGTTCGTGTAACAACGAAGGCGATATTCATTTAAAGAATATACGTGCTCAATAGTCCTCTAGCGACCTTCTCGACCTATAAGAATCCAAGGACCAGAGTTTTGTAAATTCCGCACAAGGAATCGAGATACTACCGGAGAGTCCGAAGGCATAAATTCGACATAACGAAATAAGGCAAGACGCCCGATGCAGTATCCCCATATCTGCACTCGATATTTTTTTCAATATTTAGATGTTGACAGTAAATGAATGCCGCATAACATGCGAATACATGAGCGACGAAATACATCTCGATTCAAAAATCAAAACACACGAAGAACCGCAATTTTTTGAAGCTTCTTATCCGGTTTGGATTAGAGTGCCCTCCCGTGGCAAACGCTGCTTCTGGACTGGGTTAACAAAAAACGCCATCTACGAACTCATTTTGCCGAGAAGAAGCAACGGGGGCGAACCGCGGGTAAAATCAATTCTTCTTAAACTAACGGGAAAAAGGGGGATGAGACTGATCTACCTCGAGAGCCTACTTAGCTATCTGGAAGAACAGTCCGTAAAACAGAACCGCAAATTTTATAAAACAATAAACAAGGAAAAAAATGACAGATAGAAAACCAGAGAAACCAAACCGAGACGCTCTCGGGCTGAGCATGGACGTCTATAACAGAATACGACCCGTGCTCGAAGAGTACTTCGATGACTGGCTCATGATCGCCCGACAGGCAGGGAGCCAAACCAAGACCATATTAGGGTCAAGCACTCAGGGATGGAAAGACATGAAGCCCATCTTGGAGAGAATGAGAGAATGGAAAAAAGGAAAAGGAAATCAAGATGGATAAAAACATGGACAGTCTATGGAGCAGAAGAATTACTTTTTTTACACTCGTATACCTCAGGAAAAATCCGCAGGCATTCACAATAGGCGAGTTCATCGACGCGCTGCGCAATGGACGTTATGGGGATGAAATCGAAGAAATCCGAGCGGCCGAAAACAAGAAAGAGAAACAGGAACTAAAGAAGGAGAATTTGCCCGCAGTGATGATCTCCGGATACTGGTCTCCTAAAAATGAATTGCGGGAAGAAAGCTTCGAGCATTCTAATCTTCTGCAGCTGGATTTCGATCACGTCGATTCGCCGAGTGAGGTCATTTCAAAACTAACTCAGGACCAGTACGTTTTTGCCGCATTCGTCTCCCCAAGTGGCAAGGGAGTTAAGGCGATCGTGCACATCGACGGCGATTACCACGATGAGTCTTTTGAGGCGGCGAAACTCCATTACGAGGAGGAACTGGGAATCCCATTGGATCCTATTACCAAAAACAAGAAGGCACTGTGCTTCTTTTCCTATGATCCCAATGCTTATATATCCCCAGGTGTCCCCGACGTAGTCCCTCTGTCGGACAACCGCATAAAAAATTCTCCTGCAACTACCTCTGTTTTTGAAGATACAGCTGTAGCTACATCTACAACTATAGACTGCATAACATCTACTTCAGAGAAGAACCCCTTGTTGGAGAAAATACTGATAGGTAAAGAATGCGATAAAAGAGCTAAAAGAGTTCTGAGAGAGTCGCCCGAAATGTTGAACGTTCTTTGGGAAAATTATTTCGAGAAATACTACGATCCTGATTTTTCTCAAAGAAACTCTATTGCGGTGGATATGGTAACAAACCTCTATAAAAAGATAGGAGAGGACGCCTTACAAAATCTGGCTGATATGTTTTATGAAATCTACAAACCTATGTTTAACGATTCTCTGGACAAGCACATGCATGAAGTAAGTTTCCATATTGAAACAATCGAAAGGGCGTTTGAAGCATTACTCAATTCGGAACCAGACGAACTTGAAGCCTATAAAGCTCTGGGCATGCTAGAGAAAGATGCCTTCCGCATCTGTAGAGATTTGGCAGCCTGGCCTGAAGCTGAAGACTCCCCTCCCCCATTATTCTGGCTATCGTATCATGATCTGGGAATAAGGTTGCAGATCTGGGACCAACAGGCTTCGCGATTAATGCGGAAGTTTAGGCAACTTGGCATACTTGATATAAAAGAGAAAGGAACCAAGCGGGCGAAAGGAAAACGCGCTCAGGCAACCATGTGGAAATGGAATTTAAGCCTGAAGGAGGTTGATCAATGAAAATCAATCAATGGACCGATGCCAACAAACTCGAAAACGATAAGGCCGCATACGGGTTATCCATCTCGGTGGATGGAAACCGGATTCGAAGATTTTTTTCGGATAAGATTTCTCGAGCTAAGTTTAGGGAAACCATTCCCGAACTGATCATGGAAGGGAAACTCGGAAAAAAGGTAATACAGAAAAGCAAGACACCACTCAAGATTGCCTTGGAAGAACACCTGGAAGGGATGCGTCAAAGAAAATGCAGAGAGAGATCGATTGAAAGCGCCGAGTACAGAATAAACAGACTGTCGAAAAAAATCGGGAATCCCATAGTTTCCGAAATCTCTAGAGACGACATCCTGGGTTTTCTTGAGGAAATGGGGGCAGAAGAAACTAGAAAAGGCTATCGCTCCACGATCGTAACCTTTCTGGAATGGTGCGCGGAAAAGGGTATGGGAGTAACACCGGGACAGTTCCTAGGATTAAAATGGAGAAAGGTCCATTGCGACAAGGAGCAAGTGGCTATATTATCGTCCAAGGAAACCGAGGCCTTTCTGCATGAACTGCCGGAAAGGTTTCAACCGGCAATGGCCCTATGCCTATTCGCAGGGATCAGAGCCCAAGGAGAACTGTTTCGTCTCCAGTGGAAGGACGTTCGCCACGGCGAGCAAATAATCGTTCCAGGTAAAGCGGCAAAGACTCGTAATTTTAGAAATTGTCAAAATTTGCCGGACAATCTCTGGTCATGGATTCCGAAAGCCAAGACCGGGCCGATCTGCCCTAAAACCTACAACGCCTTCCGCCTTTCTCGAAAACGGGCAGCCAGAAGAGCAGGCATCCATTACCCACCAAACGCCGCCAGGCACTCCTTTGGAACTTACGGATATTGGAGGGGGATGGAATGGGCGATGCAAACAATGGGACATTGGAATTACAAGACCTTCCAGAGACACTACGTAAACAGAGGCGTATCAAAGGATGACTCCGACAAGTACTTCTCCATCATCAGAAAAAACTAATCCCAAGACCTCACTGTATCCTTCGTACATC
>CAWVZQ010000234.1:0-4908 GCA_963934405.1 uncultured Opitutales bacterium
GCTTTCCGCCAAGCGACCCAACGTCGTTCTTATAATGGCCGACGATCTCGGCTTTTCTGACTTGGGTTGCTACGGTTCTGAAATCGAGACCCCAAATCTCGACGGACTTGCTGCGAAGGGTTTGCGATTCAGCCAGTTCTACAATACGTCCAAGTGCCATTCTTCCAGAGTATGCCTGTTGACTGGACTTTATTGCGACCAAGCCGGAAGCGGTAGCCTTAGTCGTGGCGCTACCATCGCGGAGGTCATGAGCAAGGCTGGGTATTCCACCCAGATGGTTGGAAAGTGGCACTTGAGCAAGCAACCCACCGACTTCGGGTTTGATCGCTACTGGGGGCACCTTTCGGGGGCGACCAACTTCTTTACCGGGGACAATTCTTTTCGTCTCAATGGCGTCGACTGGAAAGTGCCTGCGACGCTCAATGGAAAACCTTTCTACACGACCAATGCCATAATGGATTACGGATTGGACTTTCTCGACGAGGCCACTCGCAAGGAAGATCCTTTTCTTCTCTACGTCGCCTTCAACGCCCCACACTATCCGCTTCACGCTCCGGAGAAGGACGTCAAGAAGTACGATGGTCGTTATGATTCGGGTTGGGACAAGATGCGTATTGAGCGATACAAACGTCAACTGAAGTCCGGACTGATACCGACGAAGTACAAGCTCAGTCCGCGTCCGGATCACGTGCCGTCATGGAAGAGTCTTTCAGCAACTGAAAAGCAGTGGGAGTCCGATCGTATGGAAGTTTTTGCCGCCATGGTAGACGTTCTCGACCGAAACGTGGGTCGTCTCGTTTCCTACTTGAAGGAGAAGAACCTCCTTGAGGATACCCTCATCCTTTTTTGCTCCGACAACGGGGCTTGCCCGTTCGAGCGTACTCGTGGTCGCGAGTACAAGCCGTGGGACCCAAAGTCTTATTGGACCTACGACGCTTCTTGGGCTCACGTCGGGAACACTCCCTTCCGCCTCTACAAGCAAAATCAGCACGAGGGAGGCATCTCCTCTCCGTTGATCGCGCATTGGCCGGAAGGTCTCAAGACCAAGCCTGGATCAATTACCCGACAACCCGGTCACCTGATCGACTTCATGGCGACCTTCGTCGACTTGGGAAAGGCAAAGTATCCCAAGCAGGTTGGCGAGCGAAAGATCGATCCGTTGCAGGGGAAGTCCTTGGGACCCATTTTCGCGGGCAAGACGCGTGATCCTCATGAAACCCTCTACTTCCATTTCGGGACGGACCGCGCTTTGCGTCAAGGTGATTGGAAACTGTCTTCTGCCAAACTAGGTCGCTGGGAATTGTTCAATGTCGATGACGATCGCACAGAGACCAACGATCTTTCTTTCGAGCATCCCGAGCGTGTGACTGCTATGTCAAAGGAATGGTTTCGCGTCGCGGAGCAGGTCGACCGCTTAAAGGGCAAGCAACTAGCTCCTGCAGGCGATGCCTTGAAAAAACTGAACTTTAGAAAAAGCTCCTCTTCTTCTAAGCCAAAGAAGAGAAAACCTAGGAAGTAGGTCGGGGATCGTCTGACCTTTCTTTTAACGGTCGGTTCGGTTGTCAGCTACATTGTCGCGATGAGTGAAGTTATGCCGTTACTTTTCTGAAAGCTTCAACGTCTTCTTTTCTTGTTACGGTTGCGGGGTGCTGGATCACTTGGATTTCCGTGAAGCAAACATTCGATAGAGGCGGAATGAGATTCTTTGCCAGCTGTTGTTTTTCACTTAACGGTAGTTCAGCGTAAAGGAGGCTTAGGTGGGGATCCATTATGTGCGTATCAGGTTTGGGGCATTGTTCGAGTAGGCTTTCCTTGAGAGCCAAAAGTCTTTCATGGCGTGGAAACCGAAGGAAAAGAGTTTTGGTGTATTGGGCGGTGGAGTCGACTCCGAGGACAGGAAGTGAAATCGGCGCGATTTCTGGCAGGTTGCCCCAAGGAGTCCCTTCATCGCTGAATTGTCCGTAACATAGGGTGAGGTGCGGTTTGAAGACAGGGGCATCATATCGCTTGGCAAAATCTCCGATTACGGATTGGAGGTTTGCGGAGTCTTCGGGGCAAGGGAGAAGCCAAAAGGCAAGATTTCTGTGGGTCATCGTCCCTTAGTCATTAATTCGTCGATACCTCGAAGGGCTTCAAGACCTCCAAGGGGAATCGAAATAGTATTGGCGGGCCCTTGGGGATCTCTTGGATTAATCCGGATTAGGGCTCCCTTCGTTTCGTCTGCCAATTGTTCGCATATGTTTCTTACCGAGGGAATCGTTACCCCTGCCCCGATCTCCACTATAACCGTTTGAGAGGTTCCGGTGTTTTGGACCCAATCCATGAAATGACCGCGTTGTTCCTCCGTGCGAGATGAATCCCAACCCCAGTCGCCGAACATCAGTATGTTGGGCCTAGCTATGCTCCCGCAAGATGGGCAAGCGGGGAAGGGCGTAGAGGCTCGAAGCGTGACCTCGTCAACGGATAGATCGAGATTATCCTGTCTCCAGACTTCTTGCCCGCAGCGTTCCAGACATTGGAAGTGATTAAGAGATCCATGACATTCCAAGATGCGGTTTTGATCGAAGTCTACCCGTTGAAAATGACCATCGACATTGGAGGTATATACAAAAGCTCCCTGCTTCATGCTTTCCGCCCATCGACGGAGCATTGCAAATCCTGAGTGAGGAATCGTATCGCGATAGAGTTGGTGCCGGTGCCCGTAAAACCCCCAGGCGAGGGAAGGGTCATCCTCGAACCATTGTGGATTAGCCATTTCCTCAAAGCCAATTCCAAGTTTCGCGATTGGCGGATATGTTTCCCAGAAACCTTCATCCCCTCGGAAATCGGGCAAACCCGAGTCCACTCCGAAACCTGCTCCCGCTCCAATCAGCATGGCATCAGCCTTTCTTATTGTTTCAGTTGCTTGACTTAGAGCATCTTCCGACATTTTTAGATTCGACCTCCTTTAACTTTTTCATCTTTTAGTTTGAATCTCACGGACCGAAGGTATTATGTGAAATTGGCTAGTATAAAAACAACTTATCTTGAAACACGCATTGGCAATTCTTTTCCTTGTGCTTGGCATTTCTTTGCTGGGCGGTTGCGTTACGGCTTCTAAAAGTCCGAAGAATACTACATCTACCCCTCGTGGCGAAACCTTTCCTTTGTTGCCGCCCGAGAATGTCGAGTTATCTCCCGTCATACCCAACTTGGGTCGATCGGGTGGTTTGACTTTTTCTACCGATGGCATTCTCTACTTTGCCAACTACCTTCAGTCCGGAACCATCGGCATGCATCAAGTCGGTCAGTCTCAATCCCCCGAGACCTTCATCGATCTTACGCAATGGATGACTTCCTATGGGGATCGTACGCCAAGGGCTCATGGCATGCGAATCGATGGGCAAGGTCGCTTAGTGGTTGCTGAGGCTGGAACGGGCAAGGTCATCCGAATATCTCCTGAAGCAGAAACGGACTTGTTGCCACGCTTCGACCCGGCTGAAGCGAGTGTTGTCCAACATGCAGGGAAACTGGAAGTACTTGCAGATTCTTTCGATGGCTTTTCGCTCGGAAGCGTGTGTGACGTTGTTATCGGACCTGATGGAGATATTTACGCCAGTTCACCTAGTTCAGGAGCTGTGTTCATTATTCGCCCGGAGGATGGATACGTGGGTATGTTGAATCAAGAATTGGCCCGAGTCAGAGGGTTGGCCATTAGTCCTGACGGTCGTCGTCTCGTGGCGGCGGAACCGGACTCCGGTCGAGTGTTGGTCTTTGATCTCCGGACGGACGATATGCCTGCTGAAATGTGGACTTTGGTGGACTTCTCGTCCTCCGGAGAAGAGCCTCAGGGATTGGCTTTCGACGAATCGGGTCTCCTCTACGTAGGTCTCGGCGATACGAAAAAAATAAAGGTTTTCGACTTGGTTCAAGGTACGCTCTTGCTCACTTACGATGCCGGCGGTCCCGCCGACTGCCTTTCTTACAGTGACGGTGTGCTATATGTTTCGGGCGGGGATGGAATTCGCAGTCTTCGTCTTAACAAATAGGCCCGGTCAAAGACCGCGGTCTCGTTTTTCAACGATTTATGTCTAGCGTTAGCAAGACAGAGATCATCGATCGAATCCCAATCAGCGAAAAGGAGATTTCGCAGTTGGTGGGACGTACGATCAAGTCGCCTGTCCGTCTTGCCCGTCTGCGGGACCTCGGTTTGGATGAGAATGGTTTTTTGGCCGAGCATGCCTCCATCTTCGAAGAACTATCTTGGGACAATTACGATGTTCGTAGAGAAAGATTGGAGATTTTGGAGGAGGCCTTTCCGGGCGAGACTACTGTTTTGCGTGAGCTCTTTCCCAGTTACTACCTTGGTGAAGCGGACGAGTCCATTTATTCTGATTGGACGAATCGGTTGAACGACGAGCAAAGGAATCGATTTGATCAAGTCGAGCCTTGGCGTCGCCGTTCGGTGGCCACTTTCGTAGTGGACGAGGATTCTATCTTGCGTGAGCCTCCTTCCGGTTTTTCTCAGGCAGTGGACGAATCGGATATTCGCTCGCTCCCTCGTGTCTTTGACGAATCCCCTGATGCCCATGTGGAAAACAAACACTTCCAGTCTTGGCTTCGAGCAGTCTACGATCTGGTGTGCGATGTTAGACCGGAGGCAAGCAAGTTACGGGTTTCAGCACACTTCATGAGCATCCGAGCTTCTCATGGTTCACCCGGAGAGAATTCTCCTGAGGGGGCTCACGAGGACGGTGCAGACTACATTATCTCGGCACTCGTTGTGAATCGCATCAACGTAACAGGTGGTGAAAGTCAAATAATCGAAAAAATTCTTCCTCAGGGGAACAAGGAGTTGATCTATCATCACGCTCTACAACCCGGCGAATTTGCTTTCCAATCCGATACTCGCGACGAATTCATTCACGG
>CAWVZQ010000235.1:0-4890 GCA_963934405.1 uncultured Opitutales bacterium
GCGACCCCGTAATTGCTGCATTGCGCGGATAAGGAGCCCAGGAATTCTGTCCTTGGAGCAAGAAAAACTGTTCTTGGCTGAACGGATAACTCTGGTCGGTCTTTTTTGTCAGATCGAAGTAGGACTGGGCGGGATTGAGGTTGAGCCAATTGAGACTTACGGTTGTTCCATCCAGATTGGTTATATCACGACCATTGTGCAGGTATATCCAACCGGGACTGCTCGGTCGCAACCACGCCCAACCGTGTTGCTCCGTGTAAAACCAGCCCAACCCCGTTTGACCGGGTGCCGAAGGTCCTGCAATGAAACGATACAGATCGTTGCGTTCATTAACATGGTTAAAGGAAAAACCATTTTGAGCCATAGTCGAATTAAAATCCGCCCAAAGCTTCACTCCTGCCGCTTTTCCATCGTCGAACCCCTGAGATCGAGCGAGGTTTGCCTCGCTGCCAAGCAGTTGGATTATGCTCAAGTCACTGCGAGTGGGGTCGAGTCCGTTGTCCAATTCGTACTTGTCTTTTAAACCGTCTCCATCGGTATCGGGATTGCTGGCATTGGTTTCACGAATCACATATTCCTCGTAATTCGACAGCCCATCACTATCACTGTCCGATGTATCCTTAAGGAAGGTTGCTGCGACAGTTACGTTAGCGGTCACCACAACCTGCACTGATTTGGGGTCAGTCGGACCCAAGTCGCCTTCCCATGTATTGAAGACATAACCAGGATTCTCGACCGCCGTCAGTGTCCTCTTCTCGTTAAGCAAGGCAAAGCCCAATCCTGCAATAATGCCTGGCTTCGAGCCATTAATATCTGTCGCGCTACCACTTATTATGTAGCTTTGGCCGGCACGAAGAAAGTGAGCGGTGAGATTGAGAGGTTTCGTTACGGTAAACGAAAGAGGATTCAAGGTGGAATTCAGGTCGCCCACCCATCCCACGAAATCATAACCTTGCTTCGGGGTGGCTTTAAGAGTTGCGTTAAAATCTGCGGGGAATAGGCCCGAACCAGTCACGCTGCCAACAACACCATCGGAATGCTGGGCCAAGGAAAGGTTTATGGGGAAGTAACTGCCTTCGGGAACGAAATTTGCGACAAGAGAAACATCTGAATGAACGGGAAAACTCAGGGGATTGAGCGTAGTGAAAGTGGAGTTGGCGTCACCAGTCAAAGCATTGATCAAATCCAGTGCCTTGGCATCGCCGTCCCAGAAAGTGAAATCGTAATTTTGCCCTGCGGTGGCAAGCAAATCCACCATTTCACCTTCCGAGGCATTGAAGTCGAAACGTGTGATACCATTTTCATCGGTAATGCTACCGATTGAACCACTCGCCCCAACCACCCCCTGAGGAAGCTGGGTGGAAAGCGTTACTAGATACTTTGCTCTCGTGGGATCCCACCCCGTCACGTTGGCTTCATAAAAGTCAGTGAATCCATCACCATCCGTGTCCTTGTCTCGAGGGTTTGTGCCCAAGGATGCCTCCTCTAAGGTCGACAGGCTATCTCCATCGGTATCATTGGAGTCGGAATCAGAAATATTTGGATCGAAGCCATACTTTATCTCCCAGCCATCCAGAAGGCCATCGCTATCGGTATCATTATTGTCGGAACGCGTGCCATACGTAATGAATTCATCGTAATTCGACAGCCCATCCTTGTCTCCATCGAGCAAATCTGGGCTTGTGTTGACTCGCACTACTACATCGTCAGGCAAAATAATCTTTCCGCCCATCGTCGTAGGAATAAAGGCTACTGGTCTTCCCAAAGAATCGGAAACTGAAAAATTCGCGTCGTCCGAACGATAGATAAAGCCAGGAAGTGCCGAAATTCCGCCGACGTCAACCGTTTGCCCAAGCAGAAATGGTCCGGGCAAAGAATCTTGATTCAAAACCGTGGAAATAAGGAGGGTGTCTCCAGTTCCCAAGACGGTAACGGTCAGTTCGCGAGCTCTGAACTTTGCCTTAGCCGTTGCATCTTTTGTCAGGGCAGGAAAGCTGATCTGGTAAGTTCCGTTAACGTCGGTCGCAGTATAATTGAGATCCTGAGGAGAAACCTCCCATTCCACAAACTCGTAACCTGTCTCGGGGATCGCTTCCAAGCTGAGAGGTTGGCCGAAATCGTAGTTAATGTTTGTTGTATCCGGCAAGACGCGGCCAAAACTGCTTCCAAGAGTTGCACTACCTTCCAGTTCGGGGGTGGACGATATTGTAACTACCTTTCTTTCGTACCAAGTGGTGATCTTGTAATCATCTCTGATTCCGGAGATCACTATAGTTCCGTTCGCCTCGGCAGTGGCATCGAGGTCGGTGGTCACGATCCCCTGGGAATCGATATTGAGTACTGCAGTCGCAGTGCTTTTGGCGCGAATAGTCTGCAATCCCGGCTCTAGTTGACCGAGGACGGGAACATAGCGACCCAGTTCCCAACCCATGAAAACATATCCGCTTTCTTCACTAATCGTGCAATTCAGCTCATCTCCGAAAGCGTGTTTGGACTTGGTCCTGATCGCGCCTTCGGAGCCAAAGTTGATCTCTTGCTCAACGTAAAAGGCACGAAGCTCGAAATTAGCCGTCAGGAACAAATTCTTGTCCATGTAATTTTTAATGAAATAATAAGTTCCGTTTTCGTCTGTGCCTACGGACATTCCGACACCCGCCATGTAATTGAGGGTTCCATTCATGTCGAGGAATCGATATCTTGGGTCTGGTCGTATCCACAGGTCGACGGATGCCCCATCGAAAAACTTCCCTCCCGGGGTGAGGGCTATATCGGGATCGTAAACAAGTTCCACCGTACCGGGCACCTGATCGTTGATCCCTCCCTTGACTTCACTGGTTATAACCCATGAGGCGGGTTCGAAAAGGGCGACGATATCAAGGCGATCATTACTGACCCGTGGATCCGTTGACATTATGATGCTGAATGCGGAATCGGGAATCCCGTTTGCATCGTAATCAGTGATTTCCTTTACTTTCAATAAACGAGCGGCGGAATTCCCCAAGGTGTTAGTGTAGTCCGCCAAAGTTATCCATCCTGCAAAACTGTAACCTTTTCTGGGACTAGCCACCATTGTAGATGCTACAGCATTGCCATCCCCATCCAGAGCTTGCGAGGGTATCGTCGCAGAGTAACTAGGAGTGACCGAACTTCCATTTACGTACCCACCGGGATTCGTGTCTCCCGGCATTTTTGGTATCTGGTCACTGGGATCAACCTGGGCGCGTAGTTCATAACTTGGGCTTTTTAGGCTAAAAATCACATCCCATGCCTTCTTGTCGCCAGACGGGGTAGCTAAATCTAATTGTTCAGTAACGTAAACCTGATATGAAGCCCATCCATTCCCCTTGGAAAGTAATTTAAAGCCAAGCGGTTCACCTGAGTCAACATCGGTTACGTCGGCGCCCACTCCCACGGAGGCAGTACCATTAGACTCGAAAGCCGAAGAATCCCAGGCCCCATCCGCCAAAGCGGTTCCGGAGATAGAACGGTTGATGAAAATTCTGTCTATGGAGAAGATGGGGTTTTCCATCGTGACGTTAAGATCGATGGGCATTCCTGGCTTGAAAATTCGACCTGACGGGAAGGTGACGCTAAAACCGGGAGGTGAGGTTGAAGGAATGGCAGACAGGTTGGAAGTGACTTGCAGGTGCTCAAAAATCTCGAAAGTGTAATCTCCGAATTCCGCGGTAATCGAGTAGGAGTTTCCAGTAACATGTTCGCCAGCCAGAAATGATGAAAGTCCAGATGTGCCGCCCACAGTGTACTCGATAAACCTCACCCCGGGAGACTGAGACGGATCATATGAAAGAGTAATATTTTTCCCTTCGTTGATCGAATTGTCTGCATTTAAGCTGGCAGAAGCAAAAACAGGAGGTTTCACCGCAAGACCAGCATATGTTACCGAAGAAGGATTCAGTTTCAATTTGCCGGTCGCATTAAAGTCAGCATTCGCAATCGTGAATTTCGCTGGGATTCGAGACCCGCTTTCTATAGGGCCTATGTCAATAGTTGCTGAACCCTTAGGTTCAATCCGAAGATTTCCCACCTTGTCCAATGGCACCTCAAAAAGAGTGAAATCGACACCCTTAAGAGAATTCCAGACAGTTGAGCTTCCGGCGCCGGAACCAGCCGATCCGGACAAATCTATAGTTGTAGTCCCAGAATCATCAATCGTTTGAGACCCAAAGTCATTGTTGACGAAGTAATTATTTTTAGCTCCGGAAGTAGTTGAAATCGCATCTCCCTTAGTCGCTGAATTACCTGCAAACACAGAGTTTACAACAATTGTTTGCTTTGCACTGAAAATCGCTCCTCCGAGCAGAGCCGTGTTGCTCGTAAACTCACATCCTTGAAAAATCGCCCTAGTGCCACTAGCATAGGCGGCTCCCCCGGACCGAGCGTTATTTGAAATGAACTTGCTGTAAAGAATACGAGCAATGCCACCGGTAACCCGCATTGCACCACCTTCTCCGTCCCCGCTGTCGTTATTTTGGAAAGTACAATCTTCGATCCATGCATTGCCGCTGATCTGTACTGCGGCAAGATCAGGATTCGCCGTAGTTCCATCCCATCCTTGAACGGCAAGACCAATGAGACCTGAATTAGCTTTCAATTCGATTAGAGGATCTTCGGCATCACCAGTCCAGACACCTGCCTGTTTGATGATCGTGAAACCTGGTCCATTCCCAACCAAGGTTTTTCCGGTTAGAGTGAGTTTCTTGTCGAGCTCGTAGGTATCAGACCCCAATTGGACGGTAGCGCTCGTTCCTGCATCCGTGATCAATTGATCAAGATCAGCCCAAGTTTTTGTTGCAGCTGTTGATTCGGAGACAAGCTGAACTGCGGCAAAGAAAATCAATGCCGTTAACAATCTACTGACACACAGTGAGA
>CAWVZQ010000236.1:0-4873 GCA_963934405.1 uncultured Opitutales bacterium
CCGTATCCGATCGGATCGATCTTGGCATGACAGGATGCGCACTGGGCCTTGGACTGGTGCAATTCGATCATCTCACGGATGGGCAAGGGCTCCTCGGACGCATCGGTCAACTCGGGCACGTTGGGGGGAGGATCCGCCGACGGATCGTGCAGAAACTTATCCAGGACCAAGGTTCCCCGGATGATGGGTGAGGTCCGGTCACCGGTCGAACCCATGATCATAAAGGCTGTGGTTCCGATCAAGCCGCCCCGTGGTGATTCAGGCGGAAGATTCACTTTGCGGAAGCCCTGCCCCTCCACCCCCTCAATCTCGTAAAAATGAGCCAACAATGGATCAAGCATAGCGAATTCGGAATCGATCAGGTTCCCCAACTGCAGGTTTTCCTTCACCAGGTGTTCGAAGAAACGAATGGGTTCCTCCCGGGCGGAGTAGCGAACCGATTCGTCGAACATGAGGTATTCGTCGGGATTGACCGCGATGTCATCAAAGCGGTGCAGTTCGAACCATTGACTCATGAAGGAATGAAAAAAGGCTTCCGCCTTGGGGTCGGCCAGCATCCGGTCCACCTGCTTCGTTAATTCAGCTGAATTCTTCAAAGTTCCCTTCTCTGCCGACTGATAAAGAGCCTCGTCAGGCGGAGCGCTCCAAAGAAAATAGGATAGCCGAACCGCCAGTTCGCGCAGAGTCAAGGGCTTGCGCTTTGCACCCGCTTCCTCGGCCTCGCTCAAATAAAGAAATCCAGGAGACGCCAACACCACGGCAAGCGGATCCACGAGGGCTTGCTCAACCTCCAGCCCGGATTTCCTTCCCTGTTCATAAAGATCGCTGAGCTTATGCAAAAAACCGGGATCCATTTCACGACGACGAAAGGCCTCACGGGCAAAGGAATCGATCAGAGCCTTGGCTTCCTCATCGGTCCGTTCGACGGGCTGGTTCCTTTTTTTTGAGGGCCCATTGGGAAAAGCCAGTTTCTCAAAGAAGGTAGGTTCTCCGTAAAAGGGCCCCTCCACTTCCATGCGGTCGACGAAAATGCTCGACCAGTCCCCATAGGGATCGACCTTCCGGACATAGGCTTTCCCGTCGATCATCTCGTTGCGTCTTTCCTCCACCTGGAACCCAAAGTGGCTGGACCCGTGCAGGGGTTGGTAATCCAGTTCGATCATCTCGTTCTCATGGGCCGTCCCGTAAATTTTGAGCGGAGCCAGAACCCGGCCCTTGTCGTTCACGCTGACGAAAGTCCGCGACTCAGGCGGTTCCTCGTTGATCCCCGCAAGCAAACGAACCTTGTAAGCGCCCCGCGGATCATAGCCATGCTTGACGATGCCCGCCGTCCAGCGACCACCCGACCGACGGGTCAAATAGAGCCCCTTGTCGATCAGTTCCCTCTTCAAATAAGCCGCCGGACCGGCGGATCGCTCGGCATGGAAGTTCAGATAAAAGTGTAAACCACGACCGTCGAAGCGTCTGTCCTTGGCATCGAAATTCAAAGGAAAATCATCATCCTTGAAGGTTTTGCCCGCTTCGAGCGCGGCCACCACTTCGCGCCACCTTTCCATGCGCTGACGGTAACGATCACGAATATTCTTGTTGGTCCGCTCTTCCGGTTGCTCCACCTGAATCTTCACTTCCTGCCTGCCCTTGTTCCCCCAGACAAAGGCATCCGCCACGATCACCCGGCCCGCCTGCAGATATTTCTCAAAATGATAGGAGGAAAAGAACTGCTGCGATCCGATCGTGTCAAACGGATCGGCGGGATCATCCTCGGGCAAAGAGTCCGTGCCCACTTGGAACCCGAACAAGCTCTCGATGCTGTTGACGTATTCCCGGCGGTTGAGCCTTCTCATCGCTACTTCCCGACCTTGATCCGAAAGTTGTCTTCTCGCATCCTTGAGCTTGCTGGTTAACTCGGCCAGGAAACCAGTCAGTTCCTTTTTGCTAGGTTGCTCTTCATCCTCTGGGGGCATGTCCCCGGCATTGAGCGTATCAAGTACGTCCTGCCAATGGGCGGCGATGGAGTCGTTGGACAACTCCAAGGGCAATTCATCCAACCGGAGCTTGCCCTTCTGTTTTTCCGGGCCATGGCAACGATAGCAGTTTTCGGCGAGGAATGGTTTTATCGTTTTTTCAGGCAGGGAAACGAACTCTTGGGCATTCAGCCCAAGCGGCAGCAATGTCAGCAGACCAATCAATCCATTCAGGCGTTTCGGCATAGGGGGCGAAGGTATCTAACCCCCCTTATTCATGCAATTCCAGACTGAGGATTAAAGAGGCGGTTGATCCACGCCAATTTGCTCGAAGATGCCACGGGGAGCGCCGCCGGGAATAGGATCAGGCCGAATTTCCGTAAGACCTTCCGAGCCGATTCGGTAGAAGAAACGTTGTTCTGGAATGACCACGCTCTTTCCCGTCGCCGGCACGGCTGCAAACCCCGGAAGATCAAGTTTAGCCTTATGGGTTCCTCCTTGCCGCCAGACAATGGAGTAGGACCCTTCGTTGTGCCGAACCGGATCGTCATGGTCGTAATGCCAATCGGGGAAACCCGCATACAAGGCGGTGAGGAACTCCAGTATTAAAGTCTTGCCCATGGTCTTGACGGGTGTGACGAACTTTACGTCCTCTGCAAGTGATTTGTCTATCGCGGCAACGTCGTGAGACTTGAGACCCTCTACGTAGGAAGCCAAGGCTTCATTCTCGTGGAATTTTTCCTGAAATGACATCAGTGGCAGATGTTTTCCCATAGATAGACTGTGAGCGAAATTTTCGCAGTTACCGAATGCCTAAATCAGTTTTGAAAATCCGGATTGGGTTCCATTTTCTCCGCTCCTACTGATTCGCGCCAATCGTTCAGTTCTTTTTGAAGCTCCGCCAGTTTTTCCTGTTCAACATCCGCGAGGTTTTTGGTTTCTCCCAAATCGGTTTTGAGGTTGTAGAGTTCAATGCTTTTGGGGTCGAATGCTTCAATCAGCTTCCAGTCTCCTTTTCTGAGCACGGAGGACGGTACGGCGGATGGATGGCTGTTGTAGTGGGGGTAGTGCCAATGAAGAGCTTTTCGGTCCCAATGATCTTCACCTTTTAGGATTGGAGTCAGATCGATGCCGTCACGATGTTGGGCGGGGTGCATAGGCAAGCCTGCTGCGGTTAGGCAAGTTGGATAAAGATCCATGCTGATGACGGGGGTATTGTTCACTTTGCCGGATTGGGCAACGCCGGGCCATCGCATGATGAGCGGCACCCGGATGCCTCCCTCGTAATAAGATCCTTTGTTCCCTCGTAGTGGGGCATGATTGGTGGCTCCGGCAAAGCCTCCGTTGTCGGAAGTGAAAATAACGAGGGTATCCTCATCTAGTTTCAACGCCTTCAGTTCTTCCATTACGCGTCCCACACTTTGGTCTACGCTTTCCACCATCGCTGCATAAACTGGGTTGCCTTGCCGTTTTTCCTTTGGAACTGATTTGTATTTTTCGACCATTGCCTTCTTGGCCTGCAATGGCGTGTGTACCGCATAATGGGAGAAGTAGAGCAAGAACGGTCTCCGCTGATTTTCTCTGACGAATGTTACGGCCTCGTCGGTCAATCGATCGGTCAGGTATTCACCATTCTTGCCTCCCGGCAGTACCTGCCAGGTTGCTTTTAGTTTTGTCGTGGGGATTGACCATCGACCTTTGTAGGGGTGGAAGTAGCTGCCTGGGTTTCCGTGGTTGTTAGCGGCAATGGCATCATCAAAGCCATGGTGGCGAGCCGTGTTGAAGGGTTCCCCTCCAAGGTGCCACTTGCCCACGATACAGGTTCGATATCCGTTTTCGCGAAGGGCTTCCGCGATGGTTTTTTCTTCCAAGGGGAGTGACCGAAGGAACCGGCCACTCCTCAGTTTGGCCATTGTGTTCCAACGCCCCGACGGCAACCACTCGGTCAGCATTAGACGAGCCGGATACTTTCCGGTTAGGATGGCTGCTCGGGTCGGTGAGCACACGGCGCAGGCGGCGTAAGCATCCGTGAAGCGTACTCCTTGTGAGGCGAGATTGTCGATGTTCGGGGTTTTGTAGAAGTTGCTTCCATAGCAACCCAGATCCTTCCAGCCTAAGTCGTCAATTAGGAAGAGAACTACATTGTGCCGCTTGGCGTCCGAGAAGAGAGATCCTAAAATGAAAAGAAAGAAAAAGGTGACGCAGGTATTCATTTTGCCTATTACTTTTTGCATCGGGGATTACTTCCCAAAGTTTCGGTCGTGGAATTGCATGAGCTTAATCCCACTTTTCTCGTAGATGATCTTGGTGCTGTGCGGGGCGTCGGGTACGATCAGCTTTTCGTAATGTATTCCAAGCCCGTCTAGGTACTTCATAAACTTAAGGTTATACTCGTAGTTGAAGCCCTTTGTTCCGACCCAGATTAGAGGGTTGAGGGGTGGGGCATCCTTTCGCTTTGAGTATGCCTTGGCGAGGGTCCAAGCATCGTAACCGGGAGCGAAGCGGATCCTTTCGGATTCCGCTCCGTCGTTATCTCTAATGCGTTCCTCTGGTTCGTATCCCGAGCCACCAGGAGCGGTCGACCCAAACATCTCGGGATACTTGAAGATGATTCTAGTGGTGCCGCGGCCCCCTTGGGAGAACCCTTGGATGCCTCTTTTTGCACGGGTTCCAAAGGTTCGGTAGGTGGCGTCGACGTGCGGAATGAGCTCCTTAACGAATACATCCTCTCCCTGTCCGTTTTTGACCTGTGGATAATTGTACCAGCTCATGGGGCCTCCGTTTGGAAAAACGTAAATCGTGGGTGCGATCTTTTTGGTTCGCATTGCTTGGTCGATGAAGGTCGATAGAGACACGCTTTTGCTCTCCGATCCGGGGCGTCCGCCATGCAGGTGATAGACGACGGGGTA
>CAWVZQ010000237.1:0-4872 GCA_963934405.1 uncultured Opitutales bacterium
TAGTCTCCGATTAAGTATTAACGTGCTTTGTAAAATGTGCAGCTAAACGATGATAAGGTCAATCTCAACGATTGAAAAGGAAGGACGGTGTATTAATTAGGGCCCAAGCAATATCTTGTGCTCCAATCAAGCGTTTCTTCCCCAATTGGCCCTTGCTCAAGTCCATGGCGCGTCGCAAGCGAGCGATACGGTTTGAAACCGGCACGGGCTTTTGAGCAAGCGCCACCATACCCTGCAATTCCTTGATCTTGGGATCCGGGGGCAAAGGCTTTCGGGCTTCGGCCAAGATTTTACTCAACTTGACCCTTTCGGAGTTTGTATTGTTAAAAACATCCGACAAATGCTTCTTTTGCTGAGGGGTACGCTTGTCTCCTGCTACCGCAAAGATCGATTTGACTGCGGAAGGAATCCCCAAATTCACCGGTCTAGGAGCATCGGTAACTGCAAGTCGAAAACGCCCAAGCGAATGCTGACCACTCTGAAACTCCTGCTTGAGAGTGAAGGTAAGCCGAAACCCACCCTTAAAGGAAAGGTTTTGCTTGGTCTGAAAGGAAGCAAAGTGGGGCTTGCCCATTTGCGGAGCAATCGCCCAACCATTGTTTATAGGCGCTACCTTTCCATCAATCGCCGACGCAACCGGGTACCCACCTTGGCTAAAGGTGGCCAGAGCGTTTTCGAAGGATAACTTCACAGGGGCTTCATTTCGATAGACTCGAATCGATTTCACGAAAACCTCACCCCCGGGACGAAATCGCAAACCAGTAAGGTCTTCCATGGAAACGAAATCAAAACGGTATGTTTTCCAATCGTCGGATTTTTCGATCATTAACTCGGGGGATGCACGCTTGGCGTCAAAACTGTTGGCTTTCTTGTCCTTCCCAAAGACTCGAGCCTTACGCTTACCCTTTGCCTTGGCGAGAATTTCAACAGCTACCGATCCCTTGGGAACCGAAAGGTCCGTGATGATGGCAGGAAGAATCTTGTTCTTGGCATCCGCCCTGAAATAAAACCCGGAGGGGCCTGCTCCATTGTGAATCTTGAGCAAAAGATAATTATCGCCCTTTCTTAGTTTCGCGGTGACTTTCTCTTGATCGGGCGCAGCACCTCGGCCCACGTTGTTGGCATGGATTTGTTTACCGTTGAGAAAGACCTTTATGCCATCGTCACTTCCTAGACTGAGTGGAAGATCTCTAGGGGCATCCACGTTAATTACCTTGTGGAGGTAGTTTACGCCATTCACGGCCGAGAAAACAGCTGCATAGAGCTGACCGTTCTTCCATTCGGGCTTGCGAGTCCATGCAATCTCCTTGTCGCCGTGGTTGAACTTCTGCTTGGAATCAAAGGAGTCTAAGCCTTCGGGACCTGCTTTCTGGTCGAATCCGACGCTGACGAACGGACCGGCATGATAAAACTCTCCGATGGACAGAACTCCGTCCACTGGTTTTCCAGTGATGGCAAGACCACCCTCCCCCGGAGCTGTCTTGGCCCCGTGTACACTTTCCCAACCCTTGTTCTCGGCCAACTCGTCAAAAATCCATTCATTGACCTTCGTCCATTTTTTCAAATCCGCAACCGGACCAGCCTGCACTTCGAGTTCGCTAAGTACGAAATTGCCGTCATTGGGAGGTCGGCCAGGCCCTTTTTTAGGCAACTTAGGGTCTGTCATTGCCTCGACTCGGACACCCGTCAGGTTGGAAAGGTCGGTAGTGGCTTTGACTACATAGCTCCCCTTTGCGCTTTTACCGCCTACGAAAAGCGATCCGTCTTCCTGTTTTTCAAACTTAATACCCGCGACGTTCGAAGTAACGTCACCCATGTCCAAGTCCTTCCAAATGGATTTCCCCGCGTGGAAGTCCTTCTCCCAAACGGCAAGCTTGGCAGGCAGTTCCTGGTCGAATGCCTTTAATGCACCGTCCGCTTTCTTGATGCGGGCATTCCGATCATCGGTCGCTTTCTTCACCGCCGAAGCTACTTTCTCTTGGTAAGCCTTCAGTGCTTTCTCTGCCTTGGCGATAGCCTCGCCCCGAGCTTTTTCCTTGGCGTCCAGTTCTTCCTTAATACCTGCTTGGGCTTTCTCCATTTGTTTCTCAAGAACTAGGTGATCTCCCTCGATATCCTTACCCAACAAACCGAGGCTCGCATCAATTTCTTTGTCGGTGGCAGACCTATTTAGGATGCGAAGGAACAACTCGCTTATTAGCTTGCGGTCGTCCTTCTCCTCGTTGGCGAGCTTTGCTATGGCGTTCGATGGATCCGATATGGCATCGTTCACAGTGGGACCGCTGATCAGAGCCATAATGGGACCGAGCTGCAACCCACCGGATCGTTCACATTCGCATGCGCTTTCGCGGGCAGGGCGACCAAAAGTGCCAAGAAAACCGTCAGGAAGCTTTATACCGGAATCAGGCAAAGATGCAGCCCGAGTACCCTGCGGCACACCAGGAAACTTCGACTTGGAACCCGTCACGGCATAGATCGCATCAAGCAAGGTTTCGGCAGGCAACCTACGAGCGGAAGCGTGGGAAAAATTGATTTGATCGTCCTCATTCCATTTGTTCGTTCCCACCGAAAGCTGATAGGCCCTAGATTTACAGATAAGTTTCAATACCGTACGAACATCGAAACCGCTCTTGATAAACTCACGCTCCAGATATGAAAGTAATTCGGGATTAGTCGGCGGGTTGCCGGCTCGGATGTCGTCGATGGGATCGATTATACCGATGCCGAAAAGATAGCCCCAGAGACGATTGACGTAGCTCTTGGCAAAGTAGCGGTTGTCCGGAGCAGTCATCCAGGCCGCAAGGTTTTCACGACGAGTCGCGCCTTCCTTGGCCTCATACTTCACGGGATAAGGAAAAGCAGGCGCGGCGACAGCTCCCGTGCGCTCGTGCTTCATTTCACCCGTCTTGGCATCCGAAACAATTTCGTAAAGCGGCTTACCGCGCTCCACGGCGGTCTTTCCTATCTCGCCCTTCCCCGCGGCGGGATCCTTCGCCAATTTAAATTGTGCGAAGTGGGCAGACATTTCGTAGTACTGATCCTGAGTCCAACGCTCGAAGGGATGGTCATGGCACTTGTTGCAACTAAAGCGCGTCGCCAGAAAGAGATGGGTTGTGTTCTCCATCGTCTCGGCGGGCTTGCGCAAAATCTTGTAATAGGATGCGGGCGGATTCGTCTTGTTTGATCCGGAAGCCGTTAAAATCTTTCGAGCAAACTCATCGTAGGGAGTATTGTCATCAACTTCCTTGCGAATCCACTCACGGAGCATTTTGGCGCCTGCGGCTCCGAGGAACTTACGGTTCACCTGCAACAGATCAGACCACTTGTTGGTCCAATACTCGACGAACTCGGCATTACCCACAAGCTTGTCCACTACCTCATCACGCTTCTCTCGAGAAGAGCGTTCATCGGCAAGGAAAGTTAGTACGCTCTCCGGTGTTGGTGGCAAACCCGTAAGATCCAAATGCACACGTCGCAAAAACTCGACGTCCGAACAAAGCTCCGATGGCAAAATCTTCATCCGCTTCCACTTGGCTGCAGCGAGGCGATCAACCTCGTTGTTGGCGGCGGGTTCCTTCCATGCGAAGCCCGTACGGTCACCCATAACGGTAAGGGTAGTGGCGGCATAGCGACCCTCGAATCGGGCAAGAATCGGGGCTTCACCTCTGCGCAAAGTGGTCATGAGTCCAATCGTGTCGTGTTCGGCGATTTCCTTGTCCCCACTAGTGACGATAGCCTCGCGGGTAACATCTCGAACGGCCCCATCCGTATAAGTCGCCACCACTCGCACTTGCTGAGTGGAACCAATTTCTTGAACCACTGGGTTCGCGGGAAGAAGATCGATCTTGTCAACCTTGGCGCTCTCGGCATCAAGCTTGGCACCGGCTCCGATCCAGTCCCGAATGATCCGGTAGTACTTGGAATCCTTCTTGGTCACGCCACCGCCTTCGTGAGGGACGATGCCAGCGGGCTTGAGCAACATCAAGCTCTTGTCGGGAGCAGCCACGTTGGTCCTGCGGGAAGCCATGTCATCGGTAAATGCGCGTAGGTCGTAGATAGCATCGTAACCCCGAAGGGAAAGCTTGAAGCCGTTTTTGCCGTCCTTCGAGCCATGGCAAGTACCTGCATTACATCCCAACTTCGAGACGACGGGATTAACGTCACGAACATAGCTAGGCACATAGGCCTTATCGAGATCGCTAACCTTAACGGGAATTTCGATTCGCTTGCCCGAGAACTCGCCAATGATTTTCCCGGCCCCATTCTTGGAAGGATGGAACAAGCCACGTTTGGAAACTTCCCCCAGTCCACCCTCGACAGTCCACTTCGCCATGCGGGTAACGTCTGCCTCGGCACCCTCGTTGAGTTTGGCCATGAGGATGATTTGAGCATAATCGATAGCACGAGTTATTTCCACGCTCTTGGGAAAAGGCTCAAGACGTTGTACGGAAAAACGCTTGGCCAGAGTCTCGACTGCGACCAATTCAGGCTCGGTGTCGACCTTCGCCAAATTGGCCAATCCATAGGTCTGATCTTTCTTGGCAATCGCCACGGGAACAAACACTTTGCGAACCACACCCGAAGCAACCGCCAGCAAGCGAATCTTGCCGTCGAAACCGGAGATTGCCAGCGTCTGACCATCGGGAGCGCAGGCCACCGCAAAAACTCCGGTCTCCTGGACCTCGACCTTCCACATTTCCTTGCCGGAATCGATTTGGAAAGCTCGCACTTCACCCGAACCGTTCAAACTGCTCCCCGCAAAACCAAGCATACCGTCCTTGCTGAAACAGACCCCAAATATCCGCCCCGGCATCGCTCCGAACTCCCTTATTTGGTTTGGGTTGCCACCCCCTGCAGGGGCCGCCTTCACGG
>CAWVZQ010000238.1:0-4850 GCA_963934405.1 uncultured Opitutales bacterium
CTTTGATGAAATAGAGAAGGCCCATCCTCGTATCTTGGACAAGTTCCTACAAATACTAGATGACGGGCAATTAACCGACGGCCGGGGAGACCGTGTTTATTTCAGTGAATCCATCATAATCTTCACCTCCAATCTCGGCATTTACAAGCTGGATGAAGACGGTAAGCGCAGCGTAAACGTATCTCAGGAACAACCTTACAATGAAGTCGAGTTCCGGGTGCGAGACGAAATCGCGAATCACTTTAAGTTCCGCTTGAATCGTCCTGAAATCCTCAATCGCATCGGAGAGAACATCGTCGTCTTCGACTTCATTCGCGCGGAAGTGGCTGCATTGATCTATGAAAAGGTGAGGGACAACGCTCTCCGAAACCTGCTCGAGAAACAGAAGATATCAGTAACCCTTTCCGAGGAGGCCAACGCCACTCTGCAGCGGAAGTGCACGGAGGATCTTTCCAATGGCGGTCGTGGCATCGGAAATCAGCTTGAGGCATGGTTGGTCAATCCCTTGGCTCGAGCTCTCTTCGATAGCGACGTCTTGGAGGGTGGATCCACCACGGTGACCGAGGTGAGAGAAATCAATGAAGTGCCCGAAGTGGTGTTGGCCTGATTGACACTAGTTCTGACTCCATTGCCAGTGGCAGGTCAACCTTCTCTGACGGCATAAACCATGGTGCCTTTATCAGTTCGGTCACCTCGGACTGATGGGGCAGCAGGAGGACTACAAGCCGTCCGAGGTTTTTAAACCATGTCGAATTTCTTGATGGGCGCTGAGTCAGATGAGACAGGCGACGATGGGCGTGCCATTCCCGAAGAGGAGGTGGACGCTCTCCAGGTCGACCGAGAGGGTGGTCCTCGTCTTTTCGACGATTAGGCAGTGCTTCCCGTAGCAAGTGAGGCAAACGAGACCACGGCGTACATGGCTACGGCACATCCGAACAGGATCAAGATGATCGCCTGAACGAAATTACTGTCTGTTTTTTCAATCGCTTTCTCAACTGCTTGAATCCTGCGGGCAAATACTTCTCTCTCTCGATTTTGCGGTGTGTTCGAGATAGCCTTGCCCAAGAAGGAAGCCGCCTTTCCCAATGCGACGCCGACCAAATCAAATTCCTTCATTGATTCTTCCGCCCATCCTTCTCCGCCACCTTCTAAAAAGCCTCCAATCGCATCTTCCCAAGTAATCCCCGAGCCGAACCGGTCAGTATACTCGTTTTTCATTCTTCTCAGAAGCTTCGCCCTATCGTCGCAAAGCTTTTTGCGCACGAGAGTCAAGGCAATGACTCCCAGAGTCGAAATCAATATGAAGGCAAAGCCAAGAACCAAGGGAGAAAAATCTACTAATGCATAAAAAAGCAAGCCGGCAACGGTAATGGCCGATAACGAGATTACCATCATCAAGCCGACGGGCACCTGAATGGCTTTCTCAAAACTGATGATGGTGCCCCTTGAGCGACCTGCGGAATGCGGTCTTTGGGATGAACTAGCATGTGCCTCGTGCACCTGTCCGCGCACTAAATCGTTTCCTCGGCTAAAAACCAAACCAGTGACTTTCGTGATAGCCATCCAGTTGGGGGAACCCACGGGAGCGGCATGATCCTCGGAGCTTAAAAGACCTTGATCCAAGTAGCCCTGAATCTGCTCCAAGGAATAAGGCCCAAGAGTTTCTTGAGTACTTTGCCGTAAAATATAAAAGCTCAATTTGGGAGTCTTACTAGTTAGCCGATTTTGGTGGTGCCCATGGCGATGTTCAAGAAAAAATGATCAAGTCAATTTGATTGTCGAATTTATCTACCGCCAGCCCTTGGCTTCCATCCCATTAGCCTCGAACCGACTTCTGTGGCGTACCGCTGTTGGCAAAGGCATTCAGACTGGCTGAAAAGCCGATTGTATGCGAGTTGTGCATACTGACTTGAAAACCTCTCCCGGGAACTCTTTATTGGTTCTTCCCCATGACCGACGACGCAACAAGACTCGAGAACGATTTTCCCGCCGACGAGGAACGTACTCACTTGGAAGACTCCGAATCCGAGAAGACCCGACTGGAGGAAATGGATCCTGCCGAGACGATCTTGGAGGATGGCACCACTAGCCGCCACGGTAGTTTTGAGTTGGTTGGGAAGTACTTCGAGGGCACGGACAAGACCTATGTGATACTGGAGGAACTCGAGGCCAGCGGGGCTGAAGCCGACATTTACATAGTCCAGGAACAAGACTCCGATGACAAGCATGTCCTGAAGTACTATCGACGCGGCAGGCGGCCCAAGTCGGAGATCACGGAGATGCTCGCGGATCTGGAAGCCGAACACGTCGTACGGTTCTACGAGACGGGGGAGAAGAATGGGCGCAGCTTCGAGATCCAGGAGTTCGTCGAGCACGGTTCTTTGGCGGATATGGTGGCGTCGGGCGGGTTGCCGGATGCCCGCATGAAGGAAATCCTCCACGAACTGCTGATCGCGGTGAAGCACCTGCACGAGTGCAACATCATCCACCGAGATTTGAAGCCGGCCAATGTTTTGGTGAGGACGCTCGACCCCCTCGACCTTGTCTTCATCGACTTCGGGATCGCCAGCCGGTCCGAACTGTCGCTGCTCTCGACCAGCTCCAACCGTACCGTAAGCTACGGTTCTCCCGAATCCCTTGCCGGCGTGGTGGCGAAAGCTAGCGATTGGTGGAGCGTGGGGGTGATCCTGTTGGAATTGCTCCTTGGGAAGCATCCCTTTGCCGACTTGAAAGAACAGGCGGTCAACTTTCAACTGGTATCGAAGGGTATCGAGGTGCCGGACACATTGCCCGACGACCTTCAACTGCTCATTAAGGGCCTTCTTACCAGGGATCATGAAAAGCGCTGGGGCGAGGAGCAGGTTCAGAGGTGGCTGGAAGGCGACCACTCGATTGCCGTGGGTTATGACGCCGAACATTCGCAGGAACAAGAAGCCAGAAAATACGACTACAAGCCATATAAATTTTCGGGAAAAGAGTTCTACGAACCCGCCGCATTGGCAGTAGCCTTGGGCGAACACTGGTGCAATGCCTTAAAGAATTTCGGACGTGGATTCGTGACGGAATGGGTAAAGAAAGAGCTTGGGGATATTGAACTGACAAACCACCTGATGGATGTGCAGGAGGACGAGACCTTGGATGCGACCCAAAAGCTGTCGGTAGCGCTCATGATTCTGAACCCGGAGTTTCCATTGCTGGAGCAAGAAGGCGTCGTCAGTCGTGAGAGCTTGCAGTCGCGGGCAAACGAACTGGAAGAGATTCTCGGCGGCGGTTGGGGTCGATGGTTGAGTGACTTGCGCGGCGAAAAGTGGCTGCTCGAACTGGGTCGAGACTACGAGAAATTCAGGAAGGAAATAAATCCTCATCGCAAGAGTTTGACCGAAATCTTGGCGAATCGATTGTTCTTGTTGACCAAGGACGACCTCGACGAGGAGTGGAAGCAATTCAGGCATCAATACGGCGGATGCAAGATTCCTGCCTTGAACCGAGTCTTCGACATGGAAAAGTTGCCTGATCGATTTGAGAAAATCCTGCTTCTTGCCTTGCGGCGCGAGTTGCTGGAAGCAAATAAGGGAGACAGCTACGAGGGCGAGTCCAGAGATGGAATCCCCCACGGATCCGGCACTTGCTTTTTTGAATCCGGATCCCGTTACAAGGGCGGGTGGAGGGATGGGACGCGGCACGGGTCCGGCACATACTTCTTTGAGTGCGGTTCCCGTTACGAGGGAGAATGGAGAGAAGGTCATGTATGCGGAAAGGGTACGTACTTTTCCGCCGCCGGCGGTCTGTACGAAGGAGAGTTGGTTGAAGAATTTGCGGTAACCGGGACAGGCACCTATTTTTTTGCGGACGGGAGTCGCTACGAGAGCGTGTTCAAGGAAGACTTCAACCCACATGGGCCAGGCACCTTTTTTTTTGCGGACGGCGGTCGCTACGAGGGAGAGTTGCGAGATTTGAAACCCCATGGAAACGGCACCTACCTCCACTCGAATGGAGACCGATTCGAGGGCGAGTGGAAGGAGGGCCTAAAGCAGTGCAAGGGCACTTGGTTTCATGCAGAAGGATTCTTCTACAAGGGCGACCTGCGAGAATTGAACCCTCATGGATTCGGAACTTATCATTATTCAAACGGTGACCGATACGAGGGTGAGTGGAGGATGGGTATGAAGCATGGTACGGGAACTTTTTTCCATGCCACGGGGAAGCGCTACGAGGGAGGATGGAAGGAAGGTAAAAAACATGGCAAGGGCACCTATTTCTTTAAGAAAGCAGACCCTTTCGAGGGCGAGTGGGAAGCCGGAGTTCTGGGTGAATGGAAGACGCTGAAAGAGTAGTCTACTAAGCAAACAACTGATAGAAAATAGTCAGTCGTCGCTATTGAATGCATTCATTATCGCAATATTCCTCATTGCAGAAGCAGCTTTACCCGTTTTTTGAGTATTTTTCTTTACCTCTGCCCGAATACTTTCAATTGAAGCTTCCTGTACTTGTGAAGCATGGTATGAATTTTTCAATTGAATGAAATTACAAGCTGTAGGACATTCCATAGCAGCCAAGGTGACCTCCGACTCTAGTGGACTAGATTTAGATTCACTTTGGACTGATTTATTAACAATTTGAAGAACCCAATCTCTTTCATAATCCTGCAACTCTCCAAATTTCTTTTCCTGCAACACCCTGTGGATCGATTGGAGCGCAAACGTTAAGAGTGTTTTTTCAAAACTATAGACTGCAGTCTCTTGTGGGTTTTGCATGAAAGCTTCTACATAGTATTGATGCCATGTTTTTTCATTAGCAGATAGCTCTTGTCCAGCTTGCAACTTTTGGGAAATTAAATTTAGAGCGGGTTC
>CAWVZQ010000239.1:0-4842 GCA_963934405.1 uncultured Opitutales bacterium
TGAACACCGCAGTCGTCGAATGGGTGGTGCAGTACCGAATCGTGGAACCCGAGAAGTTTCTATTCAAGGTGCAGAACCCGGAAGATACCCTCCGAAACGTTTCGGAGGCTGTTATGCGGACTATGGTGGGTGATCGTACCGTGGACGAGGTGATTACAATCGGACGACAGGAAATCGAGGAACAAGCTCGTATAATGCTGGCGGAACAGGTGAACAATTATGAGCTCGGCATAAAGATAGACCTTATTCAGCTTCTCAACGTCAAGCCTCCACCCGTTGTCGAACCCTCTTTCAACGAGGTCAATCAGGCGAAGCAAGAGAAGAAGCGCATGATCAACGTGGCCGAGGGCAAGAAAGAGGAGGTTCGCAAGGCTGAGGGACAAGCCCAGCAAAAGATTCAAGCGGCCATGGGCTATGCGGAAAAGAGGGTAAACGAAGCCGAAGGGGACGTGTCTAGATTCAATGCGGTTTTCGATGAATACCTGAAGGCGCCGCAAGTGACCAAGCAGCGTCTTTACCTAGAAACGATGAAAGAGGTTTTGCCGCAACTCGGGCGTAAGATCATACTGGATCAAGATGCCTCCCAAGTTCTTCCTCTTCTTCAACTGGAAACAGGGCAGGATGGAGGGCGTTCACGATGAGACTGAAAATGAACGCATTCTTTTTCCCTCTTCTGTTCCTTGTGCCGATGGCGATATTCGCTCTTTTTCTGAGTGCCTACGTAGTGCAGGAGACAGAGCAGGTGATCATTACCCAGTTTGGCGAAATCGAGGGTGATCCCGTGACCGAGCCGGGTTTGCATTTCAAGCTCCCCTTCGTGCAGAAGGTGAATCGGATTGAAAAGCGTTATCTTCCCTGGGACGGACCCGCGAATGAAATGTCCACCAAGAAAAAGGACTACCTGATCGTCGATACCTTTGCCCGTTGGAAAATAAGCGACCCCAAGCTGTATTTCACAAATCTTCGCGATGAACGCAGGGCGCGTTCTCGCCTGAACGATATCCTAGGAAGCGAAACCCGCAATGCAGTGGCGAAGCATGAAATCATAGAAATCATTCGCACAACCAAGGATCGAGTGCCCGCACGCGATGAAACCCTGTACGAGCTTAACGAGCGCAATGGAAGCGTATTCACTGATCTCAGTTTCGGGAGAGAAGACGTGGAGGCACAGATTTTCGAAACGACTGCTCCAAAGCTGAAAAACCTCGGCATTGAATTGCTCGACATACGTTTCAAGCGCATCAACTATAATGAGACCGTGCGTCGGGAAATTTACGCCAGCATGATCAGTGAACGGCAGGAAATTGCGGCGCGATATCGTTTCGAGGGAGACGGAGAAGCGGCAAGAATAGAAGGTGAGAAGGAACGCCAATTAGCAGTAGTTGCCTCCGAAGCTTACAGAACTGTGGAGGAAATTCTTGGCAAGGCGGATGCCAATGCCACCGCGATTTATGCCAAGGCTTTTAACCAGACACCCGAGGCGGCTAAGTTTTATGCCTTTCTACAGACCTTGGAAACCTACAAGGTGATACTCGATCGTCAGTCTTCCTTAATACTCACGACCGATAGCCCCTTGTTCAATCTCTTCAAGAGCCTAAATGCTGAAGTTGAGGAAGTTGCAGAGCCTGCCCCCTGATTGGGTTTCCATTTTGTTTGCAACTAATCCGTTGGCGGGGTTCGAGCTTCTCCGGGCTTGACCGATTGCCCGCTCTCGGCGCTTTGAAGGGCGGCGAAGCAAAGCTCCAGTGATTGCAGGTTGTTTTTTGCGCTGTGGGAGGGTTCGCAGTTCTCCTCTATTGCGCATAGAAGTTCGCCCATGGTTCCTTGAAAGCCCGATTCAAACCAGCTGCCGGTCAGCGGAACCTTGACCGAGCCTTCCTCGAGGCAAACCTCGACCTCGGGTTGCTCGTTGAGTCCGGAACCGCGCGATCGAAGGGTACCTTTTGTGCCGACGACGGTTGTGACGTCTTCCTCGCCGAGCTTGGTGTGGGCGTTGAACGCCATGCGAACTTGAGCCTCAGGATACTCGATGATTACCGAACCAAGGGCGGGTGGGCGATAGACCTGCTCGGAATAACCAATAGCGGAAGCGAATACCTTGCTCGGCATTTGCCCGGACATCAAACAGCTGGTTATATCGAACCAGTGAACGGCGAAATCGAACAGCACCATGTGCTTGATGTTTTCGAATCCGGGAATACCCTTAATCCAAGTCTGATCCCATTGGAGTGAAAAATCCACAGAGGTCACTCGCCCGATCAAACCAGATGCGATTGCGTTGCGCAGGTAGCTGAAATGAGGAGCCCATCGACCATTCTGGTTGACGGCAATCTTCAGGTTTTTCTCTTGGGCCAAGGCGACAAGCTTTTCGCCTTCATCGAGATCTAGTACGAATGGCTTTTGGCTCAGAACATGTTTGCCCGCCTCCAATGACTCTCGAAGGATGGGCAAGCGATCGGCAGGGTGGGGGGTTGCGTCCACTACTTCAATATCCTCGATGTCGAGCATTTCTCGATAATCCTCGAAGACGAGAGCGGCGGGATAAAACTGATCGCGTTTTTCTTCCGCCTTGGCTCGTGTCCGGTTGGCAATCGCCGCGACTTCGAAGCCGCATGCCTTGTAGTTCTTGAGATGGAATTCGCTGATGCCACCGGCTCCGATTAAGCCGATTTTGGGGTTGTAGCTTTTCGGTGTCCTAGGAAGGTACTCGACCCTCGGTGGAGCGATCTCTTTTTCCACCTTGTCCGGGCTCAACCCATAGTCGTCGCCTTCCGACATGTCGCGTCCTTTTTAGCTGCGAAGACCGACCAGTTCCATCATTTCAGCGGTTGAGCGGTAGGCTTCCTCCACCCACTCGACGATCTTCGACGGGTCCGGGGAGTACTCCAGTTCGAGTGAAACGGAACCATCGAAATCGAGGTCCTTGATGGCTTGCAGGTAAGGAGAGAACTTCACCACTCCTCGGCCGGGAGGAAGGTCTCCGTGTACCTTGCCGTCGCAATCGCTTATGTGCACATGGGTCGCCTTTCCCTTGAGGGTAGCCAGTTCAGCGGGAGATACGTCGGCGAGCACGAGGTGACTGACGTCGATATTTGCCTTCACTGCGGGGTGATCACAGTCGTCGATGAACCTGACCATCTCCTTTACGTTGTTGAGCAAGCTCAGCCTAAATGGCTCGAGTTCTAGGGCGACCTCGATTTCGCGCTCGGCTGAGTAGTCGGCTATCTTTCGGGTATTCTCTACAGCCCATTGCCATTGAGCCTCTGGTGGAATTACCTCCCGTTGCCAAATGTATTCGCCAAGAACAAGAAGGAGGTTGTTGGACTTGAAACGGGCGGCGAGGTCCACGAATTTCTTGGCTCTTTCGACATGGAAGTCGCGGACAGGATCATTGAAGTCGATCAAGCCTGCGGCAACCACCACGACGGAAACGATGGGCAGGTTGTTTTCCCCGCAGGTCGATTCAATGAGCTGAATCTCGTCTTCCTGTATGGTCATGGCCTCGGTGAAAACGTCTACCGTGTCGAAGCCGATGCGGGCTATGTGTTCCAGACCGGTCTTGGTGTCTACGCCAGCTTGGTCGAAGGCGCTGTTGATAATTCCAAGTTTCATAAGATTGACAGGATTAAACGTTTGATCCTTCGAGGCTTTGGGCACTCTCGTCTACCGCCTTCAGGTCCGAGAACGAGACTCCCGATCCTTGGGCACCCGCGTAACCGACTTTCAGCACCTTTTCATCCTCCACCTTGTGAAGCTTGGTGTAACGAGGGTGATGCGATTCCTTGTACGGGTCGTTCGCGGCGGCGTTGTAACAGCAGATCATAGCCCAACGAGAATTTTCCGAATTATTGGCTGCCGAGCAGTGCAGCAAGTTTGGGTGAAAGAACAAAGTGTCGCCCGGATCTAAGACGACATGCACGAGATCGAGCTTTTTTTTCGCCTCCTCGACGCGTTCTAGGTCAGCGCCCGCCTGATCTCCCGACAAGATATGATTCAGCCTCCCCATCTTGTGCGAATTCTTCAGAACCTGCAGGCACCCGTTTCCCTCGGTTGCCGCATCCACGGCGATCATGACGCTGCACAAGTCGGGGAAGAGAACTCCGTTTTGGTACCAATAGCCGTAGTCCTGATGCCAAGCCCAGGCTCCTCCGACCTTTGCGTCCTTCAAAATCATTTTGGAATGGTAGTGGTATGCCTCGTCATTTAGCAGTTGTTCGACGGATTCGACCACCCGTTTACAGCGTGCAAACATGCCGTATATTCCATCGCCGGGATGGTTCCATAAGGCGAGCCGCACTTCATTGCCTTTACCGTCGTCCATGGAGGAGGAAGCTTTGTCCATGGCGTTGTCGTGATCAGCCGTTGAGCGAAGCAACTGTGTTTCTTCTGTGGAAAAAAGTCCTCGAACGATTACATAGCCGTCTTCCTCGTAGGAGGATATCTGTTCTGGTGTGAGTAGCGACATGGAAGGTGAGTGGTTACGATTTATGGTTTGTTCGCTGCATGCGTAAAAGCCGAGTTTTCGATTACCCGATGAATTTTCTCATTACCAAGCTAGGTGCAGAATCGGAGGGGTCAAATGGATTTTGTTCGTTGCTCCTCTGCCCCTAACCTTTAGAAGATTTGATCTATGAGGTTTAGAAGTCCTAAGTTAATCGTCATGATAATTGCTTTTGCCTTTTCTTGTGAAGGAGACGCGAGGACGAGAGCCGATCTTGTGCCCGAAGACACTTTGTTGATCGATCTTGTTACGGGCCGGGTAGTGATCGAAATGTTTCCCGAGGTCGCTCCAGGGCACATCGCCCGCATTCGAGAACTTGCTCGGGCAGGTCTTTACGACGG
>CAWVZQ010000240.1:0-4811 GCA_963934405.1 uncultured Opitutales bacterium
AGGCGTCCGCGATCCTTGGCAGGAACGACTCCAAAAAGTCGACGCCGGCTTGAAATTCGACGTCGCCCGATCCAAGTGGGGCACGTCCTCCAATGGCGGAAACTTCGTAAAGAACGTAGAGGCAAGCCCTGCCAAGACGAATGGCGGAACCGGATCAGACGCATTCGTACACGTTAAAAGAGTGGAGACCGACGATGAAGGCAGCATGCTCTACCGCATCGCCCTCATGAACAAGTCGTCCGTCGAAGGGAACGCATCGGCAGCCGACTTCGATTTGGGTTCCACCGTTCTCGACGCCAATACTTCGCTCAACTTGACTTTCACCTATGCTATGGGGCCTCCGCGCTTCTTTGCGGTAAGTGGCGCCCACGTAACAGCATTCAAGCATCGCCGCCCGGAGTGGGACAAGCCGGGATCATTCACGATCCAAGCCAAGACGGTCGACCCCGTCGCCTCCAACCACAACCCCAACGACACGGTTTCATCCACTTTCGGCATCCTCGTGGAAATGGGTGGTGAGCGCTTCCACGATGGCGCCATCTTCGTGGCAGACGTCATACCTCAGGACGTAAAAGGTCCGGATTCATCCTCCCCTTGGGATCCCGTGACTGGCTTCCGCCTGAACGGATTGCCCGATGCCAATGCATCCGTGAAGGCTTTTCTGCCCAAACAACTGGTTCAACACAAGTTCGGCATCTGGAACCCCAGCGACTTAAAGGCAGCCATAGCGCGTGAAGACGGCACCCTAAGTTTCATCGATTTCCACCGCACCCCATTCAAGGGTTATGAACCGGATGGTTTTGACGCCCATTCGCAAACTGAATTCATGCTGGACGAAACGAATTTTGGTCTGGATGAACGTGGAGAAGGTTTAACCTCGGAAGGAAGCCAAGCGGGTTCGATCGAAGAAAACGGCGGCGAACAACAAGATTCCGGTGAACAGGAAGGTGGCAATGGCGATCAACTCGATGACGACGTCGAAAACTCATTCATCGACTTCGATGGCGATGGTTTCGTCGACTCGATGTTAGGCGTATCGTTCAAGAACGCCTCATGGCCTGGAGAAATCCAACTCGGCGATCCATGGTTGGATCCGTTTGCAAACGTCAACATCGATGATTTCGGCTCCATTAGCGGATCGGTTTCCGATGCAAGCGGGAACCCTCTGAAAGAATTCGGAATATGGATCATAGATGCAAACCAGACGGATGGTGATGACATCTACGCAGGAAAACCCGTGTTCTTCGACTTGGAAGTCAATGAAGCCAACGGGACTTTCGTCGCCAGACTTTCAAAGGGAACTTATTATGTCGAGGCAAGCGCCTACGACCCAGCCACTGACACACCATACAAGCCTAAACTGGCCGGTGGTCGCGAAAACCCACAAATTTTTGCAATCCTAGATTCGAACACTACTCTGAGTCATAACTTCAACCTTGAGGCGGAATACCGAGTTTCCCATGAGATGGGAGAAATATCGGGGACGGTCTCCTCAGGTGGTGAAGCCGTTGGAGGATTGGCCATAGAGCTTTTTCCCGTGGATGAAAACAATCAATCCCTCTCCGATCATCCCGTGCATGTTTTGTTCGTAGAGCCGGACGGAAAAATTCGCGGGAAGGCTCCGGTGGGCACCTTCCGTGGTGAAATCATTTCCTGGGACAACTCTTTCGACGATCGTAACATCGCGATAACTATAGAAGCGGGCGGATTGCGAGAATTGCCTCCGATAGAACTCACCAAACGCCCGATGGCAACTGTGACCGGAAGGATTACGACTGAATCTGGCAACGGAACTTGGGCAGAGGTTCTCTTCGTAGATCCGGATGAAGAAGAAGAAATAACCTGGCCTATGGAGTTCGAAGTTGAACACAATGACACCACGGGTGCCACATCGGGACGCTTCACAGCTAAACTTCCCGCCGGTTCGTACAAGATCCTAGCCCAGCGTTTCGACGGCACGCTTCTTCCGGCATACTATACAAGTGGTGAAGGGAATGCAGCAGGTTTCGCTACTGCCGAGACTGTACAAATAACTAATACAGGCGTTTCAGGAATAGACATACGCTTAGAATCTCGTCCAACCGCCACGGTTCAGGTACAAGTAGTGGACCTGAACAACTCTCCAGTTAAATATGCATGGTTCCTGTTCCACGACGCCGAAGGCGAGGAAGGGGAAACTGTTTTCCCTGAAGTGCAGCCCTTGAATCCCTTTGAATCAGACGACTTCAACGGTTCCTACGTCTTGAAAGTACCCGGAGGCACCTACAAAGTGGAAGTAGAAGCCGACGGGCATGAACCCGCTTTTCGCATACTAAACGAGTCGGGCAACGGAGCATGGCACAACACCGACTGGGAAAAGGGAGCTCCCGTGACCCTGACCGACGGCAACACCACTACTCTTGCAAGAGCCACCCTTAAAGCCTTTGAGAAAACCGAAGCCGAACGGTTCGGATTCGCGTGGATGGAGCATGACGAGGAAGATGGTCCCGACGCTGAACCCTTACCTGTCGGAGCAAAGATCAGCGGCACAGTGAAGACCAAAGACGGAACGGCTGTGCCGAAGGCGAGGATCATTGCCCACACAAAGGACTATTTGTTATGGCTCGATCACGTGAATACTCGAGCCGACGGTAGTTTCGAATTGAAGAATCTTCCTGCTCGTGACGACTGGATAGTATTCGCCGAACCTCCCTTCGACTCCGAATCATTCCGGAGTTTCCGCGAATCGCTTCCGACTGACGTCGACTTGATTGATTCAAACAAAACCGTCGATCTGGTCCTGCAATCCTCAAACGTCTATGGAAAAATCCTCTTTCCACGCAAAGATCCGGCGACGGGCGAAACTCGCAATACTCCCCTTGCCCACGCTCACGTATGGGTGTACCAAGACGATGACGGCGACGGAGAACCTGACTTTGACTTCGACGATGCCACAGGTTCTCAAGAAGCCATTACCTTTAATGAGGCTTTTGGCGATACGGACGAGAAAGGCATCTTCTCTTTTAATCTCCAAAAAGCAGGTCAGTACGCCTTGCAAATTGAACTTCCCGGTCAGCTCTCTGCTCTACGCCCGGCACCGATTTCATTTAACGTTCGTAATCCCGATCGAGACCTGAATCTAGGGAATGCGATTCGCTTGGAATGGAAGAGCAACGTCAAAGTCAACTCTTTCGACATAGAGCGAAAGGCATCCAATGAATCTTCGTTCAGAAGCATCTTCAGTTCCGATGCAGACAAACCGACTCCAAAGACCACCTCGTTCGTTGATAATTCCATAACACCAGGAGAAACTTACAAGTATCAAGTTAAAGCGGAAACGAGTAAGGGAAGTATAACTCTCGATGACACAAGTGTAAGGGTCTCCAAACCTTTCATCTTCCTCGCTCCGCCAAAGAAAACAATTACAGGTTACGTGTTCGATGACTCCAACAACACCGTATCCGGGGCAGAAGTCGTGGCTTGGAGAGAAGCAGGGGAAGGCTGGAGTTCCATCCTCTCGGCGGCCGACGGCAGCTTCGAGCTCGTTGCAGGTCCGGGCAAATGGGAAGTGACCGTTTACCGTCCGCACGACATTAAAGTCGACTGGATTTACGATCAGGAACCTAAAAGAGTAGGCTTCAAGAAAGATTCAGCAAAAGAGAGCAAGTCGGTCAACTTCACGGTTAAAAAAGCGGCCGGTGGTAAAGTATCCGGACGCATTGCGGTTCCTGACGGCAAGACTTGGGCGGACATCTATCAATATGTTTCGGTTGACGCTTTTGATCATGAAGGTCGGGGCAACTGGACGGATCTTGACTTAGATTCCAACGGCAGCTTCGAAATACCGCTACAACCGGGCAATTACGAAGTTTCCTTATGGGTCGCTTCGGAATTGAAAGGCTTTGGCAGTAGCGAAATCAAGTTTGCCAGAGTAGGCAAAGGTTCCGTTGACCTAGGGGAGTTCAAAATAGACGCTCGCGAATCAAAAATTGAAGGAACGGTGAAAACCAATACCGGTGATGCCTTGCCCAATATAGAGGTATGGGCATGGAGCGAAAAAGGAGGCTGGGTATCCGATGTGACCAATGTAAACGGCGCCTACAACCTGACTGTATCGCCTGGACGCTGGGAAGTTGGTTTCGAGTTGTTACCAGCCGAAGATGGCAGCGCCCCACCCTACCTGCCCGAACCTCCCAAGAAAGTCAGGGTTTTCAAAGATAAAGCAACCCCGACTCTCGACTTCCATGTAAGGGAAGCTCGAGAAACCGTAAAGGGCACCGTTTACGCGGCAGGTAAAACAGTATCGGATCTTGACGCTTGGGTCTATGCGAGGGTCGCGCACTCGACGGAAGAGGAGTTTGACGACATCGTTGCGGAAGTTCCCATCGACTCCAGAGGCAAGTTCGAATTCCCCGGAGTTCCCGGAAGATACTTCGTAGGACTCTGGATGCCGCCCGGCACCGATTACGTAAATCCATCGGAAAAACTCCTTGAACTCGACGAAACGGGCAAGCTTCTAGACTTGGATTCAAATGGCTCCATACTCTCGGAAATTGTATTCAATCTGGAAGCAAATGATGCAGTCGTTTCGGGAACCTTGAAATTGAACGGCGCCGGAGTGACCGGTCTCAGCGGAGAGGTTCACGCAGCAAAGGGTGACGGAGGAGGTTGGCAAACGACTCCAATTGAAGACAATGGCACATTCTCCATGACACTGTCTCCGGGACGTTGGACCCTTGGGTACTTCATCGAGTCCGATGAACAAGATCGAAACTTGCCTCAGCATCCACCGGAACCAATCGAAGTAATAGCAAAGAAGGGTGAAACCGTTT
>CAWVZQ010000241.1:0-4806 GCA_963934405.1 uncultured Opitutales bacterium
ACCAAATCCGGCATCAGTAAAACTGCACGAGAAATTGGGTTTTCGAGAAACAGGCGTGCTTCACGAAGCAGGCTACAAGCTTGGCCAATATCACGATGTAAGGATTTACGAACGTCGTTTCGAGTAGCGGTTCAGCTCGGCAACAAATCCTGGACCATCGACCGTTCCTCGGACAGTTCGGCAACGGAAGCATCGATCTTCTCGCGAGCAAAGTCGTTAATCGGGACCCCTTGAGCAATGGACCAGTTCGTCCCGTCGGAACGGACAGGGAAGGAAGTGATCAGGCCTTCTTCGCTACCGTAGGAACCGTCGGAAGCCACGCACACGCTGTTCCAGTCACCTTCGGGCGTAGGGTTCACGAGAGAGCTCACCGTATCGATAGCTGCGTTGGCAGCCGAGGCGGCAGAGGAAGAGCCTCGGGCTTGGATGATGGCGGCTCCGCGCTGCTGGACTGTGGGAATGAAAGTTTCGCGACACCAGTCCTCGTCGTCGATCACCTCCGAAGCAGCCCTTCCTCCGATTCGAGCGTTATGATAGTCGGGATACTGAGTGGCGGAATGATTGCCCCAAATGGTAACGTTGCTCACCTCGGAAACATGGGAGCCGGACTTGGCGGCAAGTTGAGCTGCAGCCCGGTTCTCATCGAGTCTCGTCATGGCAAACCAGCGATCCTTCGGAACGTCGGGAGCATTGTTCATCGCGATAAGACAGTTGGTGTTGCAAGGATTCCCCACCACAAGGACGCGGACGTCGGAAGCGGCTGATCGCTGAATGGCCTGTCCCTGCCCCGTAAATATCTTTCCATTGATACCGAGCAAGTCTCCGCGCTCCATACCTGCCTTGCGCGGGACGCTCCCGACAAGAAGGGCCCAGTTGGCGTCGCCGAAACCTTGATCGAGATCGCAAGTGGGACGAACGTCGCGGAGAAGCGGGAAGGCGCAATCGTCCAGCTCCATGACGACACCCTCCAGAGCCTTCATGGCAGGCTCGATCTCAAGCAAGTTGAGCGAGACCGGTTGATCCGGTCCGAAGAGCTCCCCCGACGCAATGCGAAAGAGAAGAGAATAACCGATTTGTCCGGCTGCGCCGGTAACGGCTACACGTATAGGTTGTTGGGCGTTCATTGAGGTTCAGTTTTTATAATTGAAGGATTGTTGAGAGAGAAATCAGGAAAATCTTGCTTTATCGATCACCTCGGCGGTTCGGCGAAGAAGGGTCTCCGTGGAAGACCAGTCGATACAACCATCGGTAATCGAAACACCATATTCGAGATCCTCCAGCGGGCGAGGGAAGGATTGACTGCCGGCATTCAAGTGGCTCTCGATCATTACGGAATGGATGACGTTCGAACCGTTGGACACTTGACTCAATACCTCCTCCATCACGACTGGCTGACGTTGCGGATCCTTTCCGCTGTTGGCGTGACTGCAATCGATCATGATCGAGGGAGACACCTCGGCGGCGTTGAGAGTCTCTTCGGCAACCGCAACATGCTCCGCGGCATAGTTGGATCCGGAGGAACCACCCCTAAGAATCAGTTGGCAGTCGGGGTTACCTCCCGTAGTTACGGCGGAAGCCCGACCATCCTCGGTTATCCCGAGAAAGGTTTGACTCTGAGTGGCCGCCAAAATCCCGTTGACGGCCGCCTTCACATCGCCACTCGTAGAATTCTTGAACCCCACGGGCATGGAAAGACCGGAAGCCATCTGCCGATGGGTCTGGGATTCGGAGGTACGGGCGCCAATCGCCGACCAGCAAAGGGAGTCGGCAATGTATTGCGGCGTGATGGGATCGAGCAACTCGGTGGCAGTGGGAATCCCTAGGTCCAACACCTCGCCAAGAAATCGTCGGGCGATACGGAGACCTTCGGGAATGTCGCAGGTGCCGTTAAGCTTGGGATCCATGATTAATCCCTTCCAACCCAAGTTCGTGCGAGGCTTTTCGAAATAGACGCGAAGCACGAGGAGGAGTCGATCATCCAGTTCGCCGGCCAATTCGCGGAAACGCCCGGCATATTCACGACAGGCATCCAAGTCGTGGATGGAACAGGGGCCCACCACACAAAGCAGTCGCTTGTCTTCGCCGTGAATAATGCGATGTAGCTTTTCGCGGGCTTCCGCGACAAAGCCTATTTGCTCGGGACTGCGAGAAATTTCATGGCAAAGTTCAGCCGGAGCCGGGAGCGGGTCCGATGAGAGAATTCGTAAGTCAGTTACTTGTTGCACGCTGGCGAACCATAAAAGCCAAACTCGTATGAACAAGACAAACTTTTAAAAATGTGGTAATAAAGGTATTTATGTTCGCTCACCACCATCATCCGGCTGCCGTGGTCCTTGCCTCGGGAGAAGATTCTCTTGCCTATTTACAGAGCCAGTGGAGCTCCCAGTTGGACTGGAAAGGAGAGAATCAAGCCACCTATGGACTGCGCCTCAATCGAAAGGGTCGCATCCTTGCCGATGGCTTCATTCTGAGAAAGGACGATGAAAACTTCCTTATCGTCAGTTACGATTGCCCAGCAGAGAACCTGATCGCACTTCTGGAGGAGAACGTGGTGGCCGACGACGTTGAATTCGAGGATCGAACGGATGGACACGAAATCATTTCGCTTTGGGGAGGCGACCATGAAGCCATTAGTTCGCAGTTCGCTTTCGAGCTGCCAAAAGGGAATTCCTTTGCCGCAACAGAAATCGGCTTGATCTTTTGGGGGCGAAAAACGAAACCGCTCAACATCGACATTCTGGCGGACGAGGAACACACCAAAGCACTGGGCAAGTTTTTGGAGATAGCCGAACAGAAAGCATTCCTCGCCATGGTGGATGCCAATTCTCTCGCTCTGGCCCGGATCGAATCAGGCATGCCTGCCATTCCCATTGAAATGGGCCCAACCGAACTTCCTCAGGAATGCGGGTTGGAGGATGGAGCCGTTGATTTCGACAAAGGTTGCTACCTTGGACAAGAAGTGATGGCGAGACTTCACTCCATGGGGCAAGTGCAACGCGTCCTGCTGCCGGCAACCATAAAAGAAGAACCCCCTGAAACCTTACCCGCCGACCTTTTCCTAGGAGACAAGAAAGTCGGCGAATTAAAAAGCTACTTTAAATACAAACCTGAGATTCCCGGATTGGGAATGGTCTTAACTCGTCGCAATCTCTTACCCGAAATAAGAGCCTCGGGACTGTCCTTTTTGCCTTCGAAGGAGCCCCAAATCTTCATTAAATGAACGAAAATAACGAAATCAGCGATATTGCAGGAATCTTTTTGCGCCTCGGAGCCGAAAAAAAACAGGCTTTGCGGATGGCAGCTCAATTGTTCAAGCGGGCAGGACAGCTTTCGACTGAGCTAAACATTACGAAAGCTGAAGCTCTTCAAGGACTTCTGGAAACTGTGACTTGTGGTTCCCGTGGTGATCTGAAGCCCTCTGAACAAGCGACTTTCGGGGTCGAGGAGGAGCAAAAAACCAGAAAAAATCAAGCCTAGAGCAAAAAGGGGTTGACGAAACGCAAAAAAAAAAGAGGCATGGAGGCACCCCAAATTACTGGCTTAAAAAATCTCAACCAACCTTCAAAACAAAAGGAATCGTAAATGAATAAAGGACAACTGATTGACGCCGTACAAAAAAACCTCGGCAGTGATGCATCTCGTGCTTCAGCTGACGCCGCTCTTAATGCCGTGATCGACAGCATTACTAAAGCCGTAAAAAAAGAGAATGTTCAAATCATTGGATTTGGTACGTTCTCGGTCGTAAAGAGAGCTGCCCGTGACGGCATCAATCCTCAAACCGGTGAAAAGATTAAGATCAAGGCATCCAAATCAGTGAAATTCAAGCCCGGCTCAAAGCTGAAAGCTTCTCTCTGAAACTTTTTCCCGCCTATCTTTTTAAAAACCTGCGGTTCGCCGCAGGTTTTTTTTTGCAAGATGACCGAAGAGGAGAAAAGGGCTCGAGGCCTTAACGCATATAGAGAGTACATGCAGGATTCCCGCTGTGCCGAAGCTCCCGGACGGATCGAGTTTTTAGGCAACCATATCGACTACAATGGCGGTAAAGTGCTTGGCGCCGCAATTAACGGAATAGTTTGCGCACTTGTTAGACCTCGAAAAGAGCAAACGATTAGACTCTTCAGCGAGAGTTTTGAGAACGACGTCGTCGAGACCTCCCTTAACGACCTTTCTTCCCGCAAAGGGTCGGAATTCTGGGCTAACTATCCGCTCGGTGTTCTTTGGGCCTTAAAGGAAGCAGGACGTGCCCCATCCTCGGGCTTTGAGTTGATCCTTACGACAGACCTGCCCCTCGCAGCAGGACTCAGTTCCAGCGCCGCCGTGGAGCTGGCGACTGCCCTCGCGCTCCTTCAACTCGGCGGGCATGAGTTCGGCAAAAGCGACCTCGCCCGCTTATGTCGTCGGGCGGAAAATGAATTCGTCGGGTTACCCTGCGGGATTCTCGATCAAGGGGTCTCCGCCTATGGCGAGAAGGACCACCTAGTTCTCATCGACTGCGAGAAAGAAAACTTCTCCACTCTGCCCCTACCCAAACATACCTGTCTGTGGATCTTCGATACGGGGATCAAGCACGACCTTGTCGACTCTCTCTATGCCACACGACACTCCCAGTGCTCGCAAGCGCTGGAACTGCTAAAGAAGCGGGAACCTGCCCTGCCCTGCCTTGCCGCAGCATCCGAAGGATTGCTTACTTCGGCGAACCTCCCAGACCCCTTAGCCAAGCGAGCCTTACACGTCGTAGAGGAAACTGCTCGAGTCGACCGAGCGATCGAACTTCTCCAGGATGAAGCGCCGCCAAAAGAGATCGGT
>CAWVZQ010000242.1:0-4806 GCA_963934405.1 uncultured Opitutales bacterium
TCCCCTTGGGGTACGACGAGTTCAACTTAGCCAAGGGGCCTGGCTTTCATGGCTACCCTCTGGTCATTGCCGACCAACAACCTTTCACCCACTACGATTACGAGACCAAGAAGGGAGGGCCGATCATCAACCCCAAGGCTCCGCTCAATTTACACAAGGGAAACACCGGGATACGAGAATTGCCGCCCGCCCAACCGCCACTTATTTGGTACGAAGGCAACCAAAAGGAATTTCCCGAGTTTGGCGGTGGCGGTGAGTCGGCCATCGCAGGCCCGATCTTTCGCAAGAACAATACCTATTCCAAGAAGCTCGGTTTGCCCGACCGGTTCGATGGATGCTGGCTCATCGGCGAGTATGCCAGAGGTTGGGTGAAGTCCGTGAAACTGGACGAGAAGGGAGAAATAGAGGAAATACGCCCGGTGCTTCCCACTTTGCGCCTCGGCAAGCCCACCAACCTCAAGATCGGACCCAAGGGACGCCTGCATGTGCTTTATTACACCAAGGACAACAAAGGCACTCTCGTGCGACTTGAGAACAAGGGGGTGATTGAGGGTACCATTGCCCCCGGGTTGGTAATGGGTTTGGAGGCTCCCCCTAAGCAACTTAAGAAATCCAAGGAAGCTTGGGCCGGGTACCAATTGATGAGCAAGAGCGATTGCCTCAACTGCCACCAGTGGACGCGCGCCTTCGTTGCCCCGCCTTACTTTCAGATCGCCGAACGATACAAGGCGGATCCTACCGCCGCCGAGACCTTGACCCAAAAGGTGGTCAAGGGAGGCGTCGGTGTGTGGGGCCAAATCCCCATGCTGCCTCACCCCCAGCACAGCGCCAAGCAAGCCCGAAACATGGTCGACACTATCCTTTACCTCAACCAGTTGAAGGACAAGAAGTGAATGTAATGATCCTCAAGACGATCCTGATATAGTAACTTTGGGTTGTTTCAGGGCAAGTTATTGACACGACCGAAACACAAAGACAGTTTTTTTCGCATGAGTAATGTTACGGGTTTCGGGGCAGTCGGAGATGGTGAGACGGATGACACCGAGGCAATCGCTCATGCGGTGGCGCAAGGAGACGGAGCGCTGCATTTTCCACCTGGAACCTACCGGATAAGTAATACGATTGAAGTCAAACTTGCTGAACACGGACCTTTTACGATTGATGGCACGGGTGGAACTGCTCGCGTCATCATGGCCGGCAAGGGACCCGCCTTCCGACTAATCGGTACTCATGGCGGTACGGGCGATCCGGGAAGCCGAAAAGGCAACGTGGCTACTCGCCAGCGACTACCGACCATTCGTAATATCGAAGTGGAGGGGGCTAATACAGAGGCTGACGGGTTTGAATTAATCCAGACCCTGCAGTCAGTTTTTGAAGGAGTTTTAGTGACGCGTTGTCGTCATGGGATTCATCTTATTCAACGCAACCGCAATGTATTGATATCTCATTGCCATATTTATTTTAACAGTGGCGTGGGTGTTTATCTTGATGGAGTGAACCTCCACCAAATCAATATTGCCAGTAGCCATATCAGTTATAACCGGCAGGGAGGTATCCGACTTGAACGTTCAGAGGTGCGGAACCTGCAGATCACGGGCAACGATATCGAATACAATAATTTTCGCGCCCACAAGACTGAGCCTGAACCCACTGCAGAAATCTACATCGACACTACTGCCGAGGGTGCCAGCGTAAATGAGGTTACCATTGCCTCCAACACCATTCAAGCGACCGACTCGCCAGCGGGAGCGAATATACGCATTAAGGAAAAGCTTGATGCCACCCGACCACCCGGCCTCTTTGCTATATCCGGAAACATTATCGGCAGTCAGGAAAACAACGTGTACCTCACCGGTTGCTATGGCATCGCGCTAAGCGGAAACTGTATATACTCCTGTACGAACCGTAATCTGCTCATCGAGGACTCTCGCCTTATTAACGTCAGCGGGAATACTTTCCGTCGGCACACGCCCAAGTACGGTACGGGTGTGCACTTTGTGCGTTCAACCGATATCACCTTCACGGGTTGTAGCATCCATGATGAAACCGAGGAAGGGCAAGCTGACTTAACCGCACTTTTGGAACTTACAGATTGTCAGCGCATCAATGTTACCGGCAGCCAGTTTATCAATGGCTTGATCGGTATCGCTGCTACGAATACCAAGCACACTGCTCTAACGGCTAACACCATTCACGATACGAGAGACAACCCCATTTCTAATCATGGTATTGAATTCACTGGTAAAGGAGTCGGCAACCTTGCCGCTAACAATTCCATTGGACCGTGCAAAGGTAAGGCGATCAAGGGCATGATTGGCTCGGAGTAATAATTCCATTTTTTAAAAATCGCTCCAGCGTAAAGACAAAGCAATGTCAATGATTCCGATCATTCTTTACCTTGTTCGGGACAAAAAACGACTACAGTGAGCACCGAACTGCAAGCCGTGATTTTCGATATGGACGGGGTCATCATCGAGAGCGAATACACGCATTATTCCTCGATCTGTGAGGCTATGGGAGAGGAAATGACGGTTTCCTATGAACACTTTCTTGAAAAATGCACGGGTGGAGACGAGCGTTTTGCGATGGAGCGAATGGCGAAACTTTCGGGTATCTCATTCGACGAGGAACTTTTTCAGGAATGGTCTCGGCGTAAGGCGACCGCCTATGCTCGTTTGGTCGCGCAAGAGGCTCGTGCGATGCCGGGGGCGATCGAGCTTGTTGAATCTGTCGCCGAGGTTTTGCCTATTGGCTTGGCAACTGGATCGCGTCGATCGGACGTCGATGCCGCTTTGAGTGTTCTGGCGGAAGGGAGATTGAAAGGTATCTTCAATATCATTGTGACTTCAGGAGACGTCGATAAGCCAAAGCCCGATCCCGCTACCTACTCGAGGGCTGTTGAGGGATTGGATGTCGCCGCATCTGCTTGTTTTGCAATTGAGGACTCCCCCAACGGAATGACATCTGCTCGCGGAGCTGGTTTGCGGGTGATAGGTATCTCCGCTATCCATTCCGAGGATAAGCTTTCCGAGGCCGAAAGGGTTTTATCTACTTTGATCGGCGTTTCCCTAGCCGACCTGAGGCAATGGTTTGCCGAACCCGTTGATTGAGCCTCGACCCATTCTGTATCCCAAAATATCTTATTAGTTGAATTTGGTGTAACCTATTTCCTTTGGTTGCCGTTACTATTCGTATGAAACCAATTAGAGTGTTACCTGTGGATTGTGGCCATTTCCTTAAGGGGATGGCGGGTTCTCTCGCTTTGCCGATGATGGAAAGACACCACCTGCAGGCGATTGGAGCCATGTCCGCCGGTCCTCCGCGAAGGCTGGTCTGTTTCGCCAATCATCTGGGTTTTTGGCCGAAAGGATTTTCCCCTGAGAACAAGGGCAAGGATTTTAAGCCCGGCCTCCGTGATCTGATTTTGGCAGTGATTTTGAGTAAAGCATTTCGGCGGAATTAATAGGAACCTAGCATGAAATATCTCTATGTTTTATTTGGACTTAACCTGTGCTGGATTGCCAACACGAAAGCTCAGGGTTTTGCTAAAACCGAGTTCAAGGATTCGACCGGTACCGTTTTGCGTTACGCGATCCTGAAGCCTGCCGCGATTAAGCCCGATACAAAATACCCCCTAGTCGTTTCCCTGCACGGGTCGGGTGGTCGAGGTAATCACAACTGGCAGGGCAATTGCGCGGCGAATATCGCTCTGGGCAAGCCTGAGCGTCGGCAAAAGTATCCCTGCTACATCATTGCCCCAACTGTTGGCCGTAATGAAAGGTGGAGCGGCGCACCCCTCACAGCTCTGATTGAGCTGGTGAAATCATTACCCAAAGAACATCCCGTTGATCGGGCCCGCATTTACGTCACCGGCCAGTCCATGGGAGGAGCAGGTACCTATGCGGCCATCATTAAGGAACCCGACCTCTTTGCGGCCGCCGCACCGGTATGCGGGCGTGGCCAGACTGAATTAGCCAAGCAGATCGTTCATCTGCCCATATGGATATTTCACGGTGAAAAGGATTCGGTGGTTCCAACCCGTTGTAGTCGGGAAATGGCGGAAGCATTGAAGAAAGCAGGTGGCAAGCCGATCTACACCGAGTATCCCAATGTCCGCCACAACTCATGGACCCGTGCCTACGGGGACGATGGATTATGGGCCTGGCTTTTTGCGCAGAAGCGCCAGTTTGCCGAGAAAAAGAAATCCACGGTTCACTAGCTAATGTCCGGTCCCTTTACTATCGTCGGTCTTGGCGAGGCGGTCTTCGATGTCTTCCCTGACAAGGAGGTGCTCGGTGGCACTTCGCTGAACGTTGCCGTGCAGGCTCATCAACTGCAGGCTCCCTTGGGTGGACGTGGAGTGCTCTTGAGTCGTATTGGTCGTGACGATCTGGGTAAAAGGTTACAGGAGGAATTCAGTAGTCGAAATCTTCCTTTGGAGTTTTTACAGATCGATCCCGTAAAGCCTACCGGTCAGGTGCGGGTGAGCATATTTGAAGGAGCGCCTAGTTATGAAATCGTAATGGATACGGCTTGGGATCACCTCGAGTTTACCAAGCATGAAGCGGTTCTGGCGAATTCTTGCGATGCGGTTAGTTTCGGCAGTATGAGCCAACGTCATCCGGTGGCTCATCAAGCTACGCAATCGTTTTTGGCAGAGGCAAAAAACGCCTTGAAGGTTTTTGACGTAAACTTGCGGATGGATCTCTTTACGGCGCAGATTCTCGATGAGGGTTGTCGAGTCGCGAACTTGGTTAAACTCAATGACGAGGAGATTGGCACCGTAGCCTCTTTGCTCGATCTACC
>CAWVZQ010000243.1:0-4785 GCA_963934405.1 uncultured Opitutales bacterium
TGAGCCGTGGCGGCATGCCGGAAGACGCTCAAGTGAAAGCCATCGGCGGCCAACTTGACCCTCGCTTCCCCGCCAAGGACGACAACCTCAACGAAGAACTCTGCCGGGTACTCTGCTACTTGCAACACCCCTCGGTGGTGGAGAAAACCGTCGCCCTTATGCAAACCACCAAAGCCAAGGTGCCCGACTTCGATGCCGAGGTCATGAAGCGCAACAAGGGCTATGGAGGACGAATCCTGAGCTCGATGGAATCCAACCCCAACATCCTCAACATTCATTTCCTCTTTTGCCTGAAGGACGTCCGAGAAGGCTGGACCATGGACGACCGCAAGCTCTACCTCGCCGAATTGAAGACTCTGATGAGCAAGAAGGGCGGCAACATGTTCACCGGCTACATCCAAAAGATCAGGGATTCCGCCATCGCTTCCGTACCCGAAAAGGACAGACCCTCTCTGCAATACCTGATGGGAGACATCAAGAGCATCGATATCTCCAACTTGCCCAAGGCAAAGGGCCCCGGCGTAGTCTGGACTGTCGATGACGCCTTGAAAATGCTCAAGGAGGAACCGCTTGTCGGACGGAGCCTAGCGAATGGCAAGAAGATGTTCTCGGCCGGGCTCTGCGTGGCCTGCCATCGCTTTGGAACCGAAGGCGGCGGGATAGGCCCCGACTTGACCAACCTGGCCAAGCGGAGCGACTACAAGTCGATCCTCGAATCCACCTTGCAGCCCAACTTGGTGGTATCCGACCAGTTCGAGCAGCATGAACTGAAGATGAAGGACGGCTCCGTGGTCATGGGCCGTATCGTGGTGGATGAAAAAGACGCCTATTCTTTGGTCCAGTCCGGACTCGAACCCTTGAAGCTCAAGAAGGTCAATAAGGCGGAAGTCGCCTCCAAGAAAGCCTCCAAGCTATCGATGATGCCTCCCGGCTTGGCCAACTCGATGAATGCGGATGAATTGAAGGACCTCGTGGCCTACTTCGTCTCCCAAGGAAACAACCGGCACCCGGTTTACAAAAGACCCAAGTCCACGAAGAAACTGGATATCGAGATCATCAGCGCAATCTACGGGGAGGAAGGAAACCCCAAGAGAAGCATGGACATCAGCAAGAACATCAAGCAATACCTCGACGCCCGGGAATACGAATTTGACATCACCAATACTTTTGCAGGCAAGGACCCAGCACCCGGTACAACGAAAGTCCTCATCCTAAAGTACAAGTTCAACGGCAAGACGATCAGCAAGAAGATCAGGGAAGGCGGCCTCGTCTCCTTCTACGAATAATCACTTCGGCAAAGCGAAGGCCACCAGGCTGCCGCCCTTGATCCGAGCGGACTTGCCTCACTCACTCCTTGGGCCGTGACGCGGGGGTGATACGTCCGCCGGCTGCGAGGGGGTGTCAAGGTGGGGTGACCCTTGATGAGATGAGAGCCATCTGGAGGCGGCCAAGACGATCGACTTCGAGGCGGGTTAGGGGGTTACTTCGGGTTGCCTTCTTCGTCCCATTCCTTTGTGGAAATCTCTTCGCCGTCCTTGTACGTGCGTTCCTTATTCTTCTGCCCGTTCTTGTGGTAGGAGCAAACAATGCCATTCCCATCCACGAGGTTGGTGTCGGGACACTTCTCACCGTTGGGTTTCCAGGCGGTGGCGGTTACAAGGTTGCCGTCCTTGTAGGTGGATTCCCAATGCTTCTGCCCGGTCTCGTACCATGCGGCCCGCAGACCGTGCCCCTTGCCGTCCTTGAAGGTGCAACTTCTTCTGCCCGTTCTTGTATTTCCCGTATACAGCAACCCCCGTGAAGGGTTTCCCTTCGAAGTACCGGAGGCCGTCTCGCCATTCTCCAACCTCCTCTGAATTTTTAAGTAGCTAATCGCCTCAGCGATGATCTTGTTGCGGGTCTCATTGTCGTCCAAGTCGATTTTGGGGACTTCGGAAGTCTTGACGAGAGGAGTTTTGTCATTTTGCGGCTCCCGTGCCTTTGACTTTTGGACTCTGAGTTTCGCCGCCAATGCACGGGACTGCGGACTCAGGTCAGCCAGTTTGAGCACATAGGTCTTCCCCTGCATGGAGATGTCCTCATTCGTCGCGGAAATGAACTCGGCCTTGATCGTCTGGCCCCGATTGTTCGTCCACTCGTGTTTCTGCACCTACTGGCTGTGCTTGACTGCAGAAGCGGCGGAACGGCCGGTGTGTTGGGCGTTTTGGCCACGCATGGGCCATGGGCTTTTGGCGAGGCCTTTGCTCTCGGTCTTGATGGCATAGAGCTTGTTGTCATATGACCCGACGTAAACCGTGCCATCAGATCCGATGGCAGGGGAGGATCCCACACCATCTCCCGTTTCAAATTCCCAAAGCTTGTCCCCAGTCTTTCCATTGATGGCATAGAGCTTTTTGTCACCTGACCCGACGTAAACCGTGCCATCAGATCCGATGGCGGGGGAGGAGGACACAGTACCTCCTGTTTCAAATTCCCAAAGCTTGAGACCACTCTTTCCATTGATGGCATAGAGCTTGTTGTCCCCGTAACCTGACCCGACGTAAACCGTGCCATCAGATCCGATGGCGGGAGAGGAGTTCACAAGACCTCCCGTTTCAAATTCCCATAGCTTGACCCCACTCTTGCCATTGATGGCATAGAGCTTTTTGTCATATGACCCGACGTAAACCGTGCCATCAGATCCGATGGCGGGGGAGGAGTACACAGTTCCTCCCGTTTTAAATTCCCATAGCTTGACCCCACTCTTGCCATTGATGGCATAGAGCTTGTTGTCATGTGACCCGACGTAAACCGTGCCACCAGATCCGATGGCGGGGGAGGATGCCACAGTACCTCCCGTTCGAAATTCCCAAAGCTTGAGACCACTCTTGCCATTGATGGCATAGAGCGTCCAGTTACGTTCACCGACGTAAACCGTGCCATCAGATCCGATGGCGGGGGAGTTGGACACACCATATCCCGTTTCAAATTCCCAAAGGACGGTGCCGGGTTTTATGGCTTCCGTTTTGGGTTCCGGTTCGGAGGGAGGGTCTCCGGGCTCCCCGCTTGCCTTGCTGGCTTTAAATTCCACTTCATCCCATTCAGTCCAAAGCCCGTCCTTGTAGGTCCCGCGATAATCTTCCGTTCCGTCATCGTTGTAAAAAACCGCAACCCCATTCCCGTTCACGACGTTGGTTACAGGACACTTCTCGCCATTGGGTTTCCAACCAACGGCAGTCACTAGATTGCCGTCTTTCCAGTTTTCTTCATGACTCTTCTGCCCATTCGAATGCCAGTTGATCGAAAACCCTTCCCTGAAACCGTCTTTCCATTGGCTCAAAGAACTTATTTGCCCACCCGTCAACGAGTAGAGGTCGCCCCCTTTTGCCCATCCCGAATAAGGCGTTTCCTGCTTCGGTGCGTAGTAAAGTTTTCCGCCATCCTTGACTCTCCTCTGAAGCTTATTCAAATCAATTGCCTCAGCGATGAAATTGCCATACTGTCGCTTAATCTCCTCGAACCGTTTCTTTGCTTTACCGGTCTTCTCCTTATCCTTTACAGCTAACCATTGGCTCAACAGTTCGACACCACTGGGTATCTCGGCCTTTTTCTCCGCCAATTCCTGCTCCTTCTTATTTGTGACAACCGAGGCAGGAGGCTTGATCGGCAGATTCAGATCGTCCTTGGCTTTGGTCTGAGCGGCTTTTTCTTTCGTCGTCTCTGCAAAGTCGAAGACTATTTCGCCGTCTCTGTAAGTTGCACTCAAGGCTTCCGTCCCGTCCTCAAACCAAGTTGCCCAAGCACCATCCCTTTTACCGTCTTTGAAATTTCCTTCACACATCTTTTGACCGCTACTGTGCCATTGAACTCCCAGACCGTTCTGCTTGTCATTCTTGAAGTTTACCTTCGACATCTTACGCCCGTTACTGTGCCACCCAATCCAAATACCGTCCTTTTTGCCGTCCTTGTAATTCCCTTCCCATTTTTTCTGCCCGTTTTCCCAATATTCCGTTTGAATACCATTTTTGGTGTCCTCCCCACAACCAACCACCATGAGCAGACCAACAAACAGAGCGAACAGGATTGCTTTCATCCCCCGATTCAAGCGCCTCTTTGGTCGAGGGTCAAGGGTTGGGGGTGTAGCTGTTTTACTCCCGGGTAGCGGCCTTCATCTGTCAGGTGACGATCTTCCGCCATTCTTTATTAGAAGCTCGGCAAGCTTTTCATGCCCCCTGTCTTCAGCTAGATCTAATGCAGTCTGACCATCCCTCTTACGACCAATATTCACATCGGCGCCTTTGCTCAACAAAAGCTCCGCAGCTTCGAGTTGGCCTCTAGTGGCAGCTCGCTGGAGGGGCGTTTCTCCATCTCTGCCGTTCTGGGAATTCATATTGGCTCCTTCCAAAAGCTTCTTTTCGATAAGCTCCAAATTACCGATTTACGCTGCTTCGTGTAGGGCATCCTCCCCACACCCCGCAATAAGCAGGGCGACCAAAAGAACCGAAAGTAACTTTTTCATTTCTCTACCTTACCTCTGCCAACCGCTTGGTCAATTTTTCTGCTCCGGCAAGGCGAAGGCCACCAAGCTGCCGCCTTTGGGTCGGCCGGACTTTCCGCCGCCCGCGGAAATCACCACGTATTGCCGGCCGTTCACCATGTAGGTGCTGGGCGTGGCGTTGCCACTGAAGGGCAACTTCGTCTTGAAGAGCGTTTTGCCGTTCTCCTTGTCGAAGACACGGAAGGTCTCGTCTGCCGTCGCCCCGATGAAGATCAAGCCGGAAGCCGTCACCAAGGGGCCGCCGTAAT
>CAWVZQ010000244.1:0-4785 GCA_963934405.1 uncultured Opitutales bacterium
CAAACACGCCCGACTCAAGGCCATCAAAAACCTGCGAAGCGCCTACAACACCGGGCGAAAAGGCGGAACCGACAAGCAAATCCGACGCTAGAAACTCGAGAAGAGTAGGCGGGGTGAGCGCTGATGGAGAGTGCGACCGAGGCCGAGTTGCCCTTGGTGATCACTGCCGAAGACGTAGACCTCTCCCGAGGTCGTCCAGTAAATGGAGTGCTCCTTGCCGGCGGACATGCCGGCCACGCCGGAGTTCACGAGCTTTCTCAAAGTAATGGCTCCATTCAAAGCTCCTGTTCCCACCCGCCCGAATCGATTATAACCGGCAGTCCATAGTGAACCGTCCGTCTTGAGGAATAGAGAATGCTCATAGCCTCCGGATACCGCGGCAACTCCGCCGGAGAAAACAACCTGAGGCGTGGAATGATTTGTACCACCTGTGGAGTGTCCCATCCGGAAATGCGCGTTATGACCTAACGCCAAAAGCGACCCATCGTTCATCGAGACGAAGGTGCCATGAAGGGAACAAGCCACGGACGTAGCGTTGGCCTCGATGATCCTTTGCGGAACCCATTTGTTGGAAGTGTTCGCGTCGCCGAGTTGGAAGTGTGAATTCTTGCCCATTCCCCAAACCGATCCGTCGTTCTTGAGGAAGACCGTGAAGTTTTCTCCTGCGGCGACTTGGGTGACGTTGGCGTCCACAACCTTTATCGGGTAAAAGCGACTGGAGGCATTGACGTCGCCCAGTTGTCCGTGGTTGTTCCTTCCCATAGTCCATAGCGAACCATCGCTCAAGACCATGGCGGAGTACTCGGTTCCTGCGGCGAAGGAGGTTACGTTGCCATCGTACACCATTGCGGGAGAATGAAGATCAGAAGATGTTCCTCTACCCAAGCGACCGTGATGCCCATCTCCGAATCCCAAGATGGAACCGTTGACATCGCGGTAAAGAGCATGATTCAACCTGGAACACACTGCCGTGACGTTGCCGTCCACTACCTTGACCAAATTGGAGACAGAATGAGTTAATGCTCCATTTCCCAGCTCGCCCTCCCAATCATTGCCGACCGACCAAAGCGAACCGTTAAGATCTACGTAGTAGCTGGTGTTTTCACTGGCTAAGGCGGAAGAAACTTTTAAGTCGGGCAGGAGTTGTGGGTTTGGCTGGTACAAGGCCTCAACTGTTCCCAACTGTCCGGATTTGTTGCTCCCGAAGACGAGAACGCGACCGTCGTTCATCACCACCATGGAGTAACCGTTCCCCGCATCGACGTCGACGGCTCCACCGGCAATGATTTGCACGGGATCGCCGCGATCCGTCACATTGTCGTCACCCAGCTGCCCTTGGTCGTTCTTTCCCATGCCCCAAACGGAACCGTCCACCTTGAGGAATATGGAATGACTGTGCCCGGCTGCGGCTTTTTTTACCCCGGAAGAAACGATTTGCTGAATAGACTTGGAAGTGGAAACGTTTCCGATTCGTTTGTTTTGGTTAAAACCCGTTCCCCAAAGCGAACCATCTTCCTTGACTGCCAAAGTATGAAAAGGGCCCGAGTTAACGAAGGTCACGTTCGAATCGAGAATCATGACGGGGGAATGTCGATCCGTGCTCGTTCCGTCACCCAAACTGTTGTTTTGGCCATATCCGTAATTATTTCCCATAGCCCAAAGAGAGCCGTCGTTTTTGATGAACGCCGCATGGTATGAGCCGGCGGAAACTTGGGTTACGTTGGCCTCAACGATTTTTACCATTGTCGTTTTGGTTGTTGTGTTGCCGTCACCGAGTTTGCCCTCGTTATTCAAGCCCCAAGTCCAAAGGGAACCATCGCTTTTCACAAGGTAGTGATTGGCCAGCCCGACGTCAAAGCCAGTGAGATTGGCATCCATGATTTTGGTCGGTGTTTGAGTTTGCCCGGGGAAATCATCCAACCGCAAATTACCCATGCCCCAAAGTTCACCGTTCTTGGTGGTGAACAAGGTGGAATCAGTCCCCGAGGCAATGGCGGTGGCGTTGGCTTCGAAGACCTTGGTGAGGGCATTCAGGTTTACCAAGGAATAACCGGTTCCCAGCTTGTGAGCCCAAGTGCTGCCCGTTGCCCAGACGCTGCCGTTGACGTCGATGACGAAGCTTTGGACGCTGCCTGCGGAAATGGGAATGTGCGTTTCTATGCGAATGCCGAGCGTCATGGAGGTGGTGCCGGCGGCATTGGCAACTGAGATGGTGACGTTGTGATCACCGGACGCGTTCACGGCACCGGAGATGAGGCCGGTGGCAGCGTTCACGCTGAGGCCGGCGGGGAGGCCGGCAGCGGCGTAAACCGTGGGGGAATTCCCCGCAAGGATTTGGTAGGAGAAGGTGTGCCCGGCGGTAGCGTCCAAGGTGGGCGAACTGGTCAGCGTGGGGTATCCGCCCGCCACCGCGTCCGGCGCATTCCGGGCGAGGCGAAAGCCGTTGACAAAAGCCGTTGAGGAAATCCCTACGTTCATCCTTCTATGCAAAGAATTAAGATAGGATGGTTCGGAAAAGCCTCCGCCACGTCTGGACCTACTGGAATGTTCCGGCCCGCGTGGATTGGGAAGGCTGGCCTCGGGTTGGTTGTACCAACTGCCTTCATAGCTATCCCATATGATCTCCCGCACGTTACCGAAGATATTATGTAGGCCATACCCATTGGGGGCATAACTGCCGACAGGGACAGTCTTGCCGATGCCACTTTCAATAACGTTCCCGTAGGCAGTGGAATAAGAGTTTCCATTTGGGTGAGACATACCGACAAGTCCACCTCGGGCGGCCTTTTCCCACTCAGCCTCGGTGGGCAGGCGCCAACCGTTGGCTCGCCAATTCACATGGGCGTTGGTTAGGACAATTTGTCCAAATCTGTATATGGTGGTTTGGTTGGACTCACGGTAATAGAGGGGTTGGAGGTTCTCCTTCTCGGAACGGGCGTTGCACCACTTTACCATATCGTACCAGGAGATTTTGGCCACGGGGTGGTTCGGACCCTCGGCGGTTCCGTTGTTGTCGAATTGGTAGGCGTTTGCCCCGCGTGCGGAATCGGTAGCCCAGTTGAAGACCTCGTCCCAGATGGTCTTGGTGACCTCGTATTTGCCCATGTAGAAGGCGCTGAGGTAGATCTCGTGGACGGGCGGAGCGTGCCAGACATTACCCATCTGGAAAGTGCCCGCAGGAATGAGAATCATGTCCGTGAAGTTGGACACGGTGACGAGGCGCCGGGCGGTGGCGTAGTTGCCCGCGGAGTCGGTCGCCTTGTAGGTTATGAAGTAGGCCCCGGGGGTGGCGACGTTTACGGTGCCGTTTACGTCGACTGTGGCGGTGAGGTCTCCGTCGAGGTCGTCGGATGCAGAGAACCCGGGATCCTGCCATGCGGTTCCCGTGAGGAGGGAAATGGTTTTGGGACCGTTGAGGGTGAGGACGGGGCGATCCACGTCAACCGGTACGACGGTGGCCACCGTGAGCTGGGTGGCGGAGGAGGTGACGGAGCCGAAGGGGTTGGTCGCGACGAGGGAGTAGGAACCGAGATCGGTGGAGGCGTTGAGGTCGGCCAGGTGGAGTATGGGGGAGGTGGCTCCCGCGACGGGCTGGCCAGCGCGTTGCCACTGGTAGCTGAGCTGGCGACCGTCCGCCACCGCCGGTATATGAATGGAGCGTTCCGCGTAGCCCGTGACCTGAGCGGGCGGCTGGGTGACGATGCGGGGGGCGAGGAAAGCCTTTACCTCGTCGGGCAGGCGGGAAATGGCGACGGAGGCGTTGAGATCGGCGAGGACTTCGGAAGACAACATGGCGGAGGTGACGGACCCCGGAAGCGGAGTGGCGTTGAGATCGGACAATACTCCGGGAGCAAGCATGTTCTTGGTGATGGCTCCGGGTTCGACTATGCTCGCCTTGTGAGCCTTGGCCGCCCACCCCGCGACTTCGGCGGCAAGGGCGTGGGGGGTCGACGTTATGGGTTGATCAGGCAGCAAGTGCTTCCATTCCTGTGTGTCGGTTCGGTAAAAGCGGACTACAAGAAAAAGCTGTGGATGGTCGAGGAAGAGATTTGGAGGCAAAGCGTTCATGCCCTGCCCGCCAAGTAAACAAACATACTCCCCACGGTGTACGGGCACGTTGATACTGGAATTGGCATCGACGCCGTTTCTCCAATGCACGGTTCCGTTGGGATCCCGCAAGGCGAAGGTGAACTGGGCGTCGCCTTCGAAATTGGTCCCGTTGATGGCGACCTTGCCGGCATAGGGTATTGGAGCTCCAAGCAAAACCCAAGGAAGCAAGAAAAAACAACTAATCGCTCCTATGTTTTTCATAATATAAAAGAGGAAAACTAGGCGCAAGACTCACCTTTGCAAGATGAATAAAACAGATATTTTCAGGTTACTGGCGAGCCATGCTTTTTCGCACGGCGAAGGCCTTGGGGCCTAGTTCGAGTGCCTCGACGACGTTTGCGGGGAAGGGATCGTACTTGGCCTCGGGTTGGTAGAGGACGACGCGGCTCCGCTCGACGGCGAGGGCCACGGCCTGCGGGAAGTCGAGATGGCGGAGTACGTTCAGATAGGCGGGACCCTGCATGTGGGAGGTGGGGAGATCGTGAAGATCAAGGCGAGTGACGTCGGGAAGGTGGAGGGAGGCGTAGAGGAGGTTGGCGGCCATGTCGCCATGGGCCTGCATCCAAAGAGGCAGTTTTTCCATTCCCTCGATATCGCGGAGGACCTTGGCGGAGCGGATTACGTCGTAGACGCGCATGCCGTCGAGAGTCTGGCCGAGGAGATAGAAGCGACGGA
>CAWVZQ010000245.1:0-4761 GCA_963934405.1 uncultured Opitutales bacterium
GCAAAGAAGTGTGAGGTTTTTCCGATCGAGTTTGTCGTCCGTGGATTCATCACCGGAAGTTCGGCGACTTCGCTTTGGACCGTCTATAATAATGGGGATCGAGAATATTGTGGACTGTCTTTCCCCGATGGCTTGAAGAAGAACCAGCGCCTTGACGCTCCTGTCCTTACTCCAACGACTAAGGAGGAGGCTCATGATCGACCGATTTCCCCTGCGGCCATCGTGGAGGAAGGTTGGATGACTCAAGAGGATTGGGATGCGGCCTCACAGGTGGCTCTTGAATTGTTCAAGCGCGGTCAAGAGACAGCGTCTCGAAACGGTCTTATTTTGGTCGATACTAAATATGAGATGGGGAAGGATTCTAACGGCACTCTCACTCTAGTTGATGAAATCCACACGCCCGATTCCAGTCGCTACTGGATAGAAGAGACCTTCGAAGAACGTTTTGAAGCCGGTCAAGAACCGCAAAACGTGGACAAAGAGTTTCTCCGCCTATGGTTCAAAGACAACTGCGATCCCTACGGCGACAAAGTCCTTCCTGCAGCCCCGAGGGATCTTGTAGTTGAGCTCTCTCGTCGTTATCTCTACCTTTACGAAAGAATTACGGGAGAGCCTTTTCCTTTTCCTGCGACGGGAGAACCCGTAGAAACACGCATGGAGAAGAATCTTTCCGCCTATATCTAAAAACTGTAAAATTTTAAAATAGACTCATGAAAGTCATACTCATTCTTGGTTCCACTTCAGACGAAGGGCACGCTCAAAAGATAACCGCTTCCCTTGATGAATTTGGGATTGCTTGGGATCAACACGTTGCCTCCGCTCACAAGCAACCTCGGAAAGTGCTCGAAATCCTAGATTCCAACGCCAACGAGGAATCTATAGTTTATGTGACAATAGCAGGCCGTTCGAACGCTTTGTCCGGTTTTGTTGCCGCCAATTCGGAATTCCCCACAATCGGTTGCCCTCCCTTCAGCGATAAGGTGGATATGCTGGTAAATATTCACTCCACCTTGCAAATGCCCAGCAACACTCCTGTTTTAACCATCTTGGATCCCGGAAACTGCGCCCTTGCGATCAAGAGGATTTTCGGGAAATAAATTATCGGAATCAATCTCTCAGCTTGCCTATAGCCTCCATGATGGCATCGGCAACTATTTGGGATCGTTTAGCCGTTTTGGGTCCGGGATCAAGAGTTTCGATTTGTAACAAAGGACCGTAAACGATTGTCAGTCGTTTACCGATCTTTGGCCACTTGCAACCTTTGCCCAGTATCTCAAAACCGCCAATTACGCGTGCGGGCAATACGGGAACGTTTGCCTTGATTGCAATTAAGCCGACGCCGGCTTTAGCTGCCTGTAAGGAGCCGTCGAGGCTTCTTGTCCCCTCGGGGAAGACAAGCAATGGCGACCCCTTGTCGAGTACCTTCAAGGCTTTCTTGAAGGACGAGACATCAGAACTTCCTCTGTCAACGGGGATGGAGTTAAAGGCTGTTATCAATTGTCCCAACAACCCCTTGAAGAGAGATTTTCTGGCAAAATAGTGAAGATCTCGAGGTACTCGGCAACCCAATGCAGGTGGATCAAAAAAGCTGACGTGATTGGAAGCCAGCAGAAAGGCGCCATCACTCGGCACATGTTCCAATCCCGAAACGCGAAAGCGGTGGAAGATTTTAAAATAGAGAAAGAAGATCGTTTGGGCGCAACGATATAGCAAAGTCATGACCTGGCCTTCTCCGCCAAGTCCAGCACCATGCCGACGACTTGATCGATGGAATGCCTACCTGTATCTATGACGAGTGCCCCATCGGGGCAGGCTAGGGGAGCATTCTTGCGAGTGGTGTCCATTTTGTCGCGGAGTGAAATGGCATCGGTTTGCCCCTCGGCTTCCCTGCGTCTCTTACGTTCTCTTTCGTCGGCTTGAAGAAAAACCTTCACTTGGGCATCAGGATATATGACCGAACCTATGTCGCGTCCCTCCATTACCAAACCGGAGAAACCTGCCGATTCGGCAACTTTCGCGAGTGATTGTTGGTAGCCGAGAAGTTTTTCACGAACATCCGTTCGGGCGGCGAAGAAAGATACCTTTTCGTTGATTAGATCGGAGCGGAGTTCGTTCGGGTTGGGCATCTTTCCATCCAAGCGAATTCGACCTTGGTTGCCTGTTATCTCTGTATCCAGAGTCAATGCCCCAAGAACTTTTCCCAATCCTTCGTCATCGGCGGACACCTTCTTCTCCAGCAATTTCAGGCAAAGGGCTCGATAGTGCGAACCTGTATCGACATGCATAAGGCTCATTGCTTGAGCCAGTGTCTTGGCGGTTGTGGATTTGCCGGATGCGGCTCCGCCATCGATTGCTAAAATAATGAATTTTTCTTTCATTGCGGGGCAAGGGAGAGTAGGCGAATTCGTTCCAACTCCTCGAAAAAGTTGGGAAAGGTTTTTGCAGAACACATTGGGTCTCGTACCGTTAACCATGGTCGTCCATTTCCTAGAACATCGGTCGAGCCTAGAATGCCAAAGCTCATGGCGACTCTGTGATCATGGTAAGTGTCTATACAAACTCCTTCCAACGCTTTACGTCGAAGGTTTTCAAGACTCGGGGTAATGGTTATTGAATCATCGTCTTCCAAGACTTCTTGACCGAGTTTTCGTATTTCATTAGCCATCGCAGAAACGCGGTCCGTTTCTTGTTTTCGCGTATGTGCAATTCCTGAAATTGTTGTATTCCCCTCAAGAAGTGGAGCAAGTGCGGCAAGGGTTAAAAAGGTGTCTGATATATCGTTGAAATCGAAGTGCTTCCCTTCCAATTCATTCCGTGCTTCGGTATACGCTCCTTCACTAGTGAAATCGGCGTGCATACCTGTTTCCTTAAGCACTTCGATAAATCCGACGTCACCTTGAATGGAGTCTTTTTTGAATCCTTTTAAACTACAGTTCCCTCCCGTCGCTATGGGAAGAGCTAGAAAATAGCTTGCGGCAGTTGCATCAGGTTCGACCTGATAATTCTCACTGCTCGAAGAGTACCCCTTGTTGCAAATCGTTTTGTAATTGTCGCCGTTAATAGTAAATGCTGCATTCCCACCCGAAAAATGATCGCACATATTTAAGGTCATCTCAACGAAAGGCTTGGAGACGGTGTTGTTTTGAAGCACTACCTCGACTGTTTCCTCGGCTAAAGGTGCAACCATAAGCATAGCAGAAAGAATCTGACTGCTTGCAGTTGCATCAACTACCCATGTCCCTTCCTTGATTCCTTGAGTTTCGATTACGAAAGGAAAATGTCCGTCTTTTTTTTCAAATGTGAAGCGTGCTCCTAGCTGTTTAAGGCTATCGATTAATCCTTGCATGGGACGCTCTCTCATGGCCTCTGTTCCGTCCAGACGATATTTTCCACCCCAACGAAGGCAAAGGGCGGCAGTTAAGAAGCGAGCAACCGTGCCTGCATTGCCCACGAATAGATCACCCGACTGGTTGGGAATCCTTCCCGATTCTCCTTTCACAGTGATTCGGGCAGTTTGTTTATCGGTATTTACGATGAAGCCTAGAGAGGTTAGAGCCTCAACCATGATCTGTACGTCATCGCTGAAAAGTGCTCCATCTAAAGTAACTTTCCGATTGCTTAGGGCGGCAAGAAGCAGGGCTCGGTTTGTAATGCTTTTTGAACCCGGTACTTTTGCCTCACCTCTGCAAGGGGAGGTGAAGGGCGTGATGGAAATTGATTCGCTCATCAAGGGTCTTTGCTTCTATTCAGTCCGTCCCGGTATTCCTTGCCGGCATTAAGCCAAGACCGAATCTCGCTGTCGTTTTGTGTATGAAGAGCTTCGCGTAGCAAACCGCAAGTTTTCTCGAAGGACTCGAGGGCTAAGAGTAAGGCTTCACGATTCAGGAGAAAGATTTCTTCCCACAATTGAGGGTTGCCCGATGCTATACGCGTGGTGTCGCGGAACCCTTGGCCCGCAAGCTTCCCCCATGTCGGGGATTTGTTCCCGAGGAGGTGACAGAGTCCGGAGGCTAAGGCGTGCGGAAGGTGGCTCAAATGGGCTACGATTTCGTCGTGTTCATTTGGAGTCGTAATTGTAACCGACATACCGATTGCCTGCCAAAAGTTTGAAACTAGTTCCAAGCTTTCTACCGAAATGTCTTTCCCCGAGGTAACGAAGCATGGGCGTTCATCGAAAAGGTCTGGACTGGCATTCTCCATTCCTGCTTTCTCCGACCCTGCCATGGGGTGGGACCCTACAAAAGTTGCATTGGAGGTAGTAAACACCTTGTCGGCGGCTTGGCAAATCGCACCTTTCACACTTCCTACGTCAGTTACCACGCAACCCGAGGGAACCACTCTGGTTATCTCTGAGAGAACGGCTTCGATATGTCGAACGGGGGTGCATACGACAACGAAGTCGCTTCCCTTTACCGCTTCAGGAATTTCCGAATGATCGGCATCGCACCAATCGATACGTCGACATGCCTCCCTAACCTCCGGGCGTCTAGCCCAGACATTAATCTCTCGGGCTAGGCCTTTTGCCTTTATGGCCATGCCGAGAGAGGTTCCGAGCAAGCCCGGGCCTATAATGGTAATTTGATTAAACACTTTGCACTACCTTCTCCCAAAGGGCGAACCCACCTCGCAAGAAAATAAGTTCGCGCGATCTTGTTTACGGGTTCATTTCTGAAGGTTTGTCATGGAGTACGATGATCCCGATAAGGACGAAGAAGACGACTGGGGGCAACCGCCGGCTCCCAAAACGCCCGAAAACTTGGC
>CAWVZQ010000246.1:0-4745 GCA_963934405.1 uncultured Opitutales bacterium
TATCGATCAACTGGCCAAGGACGGAATGCGCTTTACCGACTTCTATGCCGCCGGAACTGTCTGTTCCCCAACCCGTTGCGCCGTTCAAAGCGGGCAAAATCAGGCCCGTGTCGGGATAACCGCTCACATCCCCGGTCACTGGCGCCCCTTCGAACGGGTAATCAATCCACAGACCACGATGGCGCTTCCACTCGATGTCATTACCGTGGCTGAGAGTATGCAACAGGCAGACTATGCCACCGGTTACGTCGGAAAGTGGCACTTGGGCCGGGGGGATAAGTTCGCTCCTGCAAACCAAGGCTACGACTTTGCGGTCGAAGTCAACGGTCCTCACCTTCCCGGAAGGTTTCGTCCAAGCTCAAAAACCGCTCCCAAGCCCAAGCCCGGGCAATTCCGCACCGACTACGAGTCCGAGCTCTGCGAATCCTTCATCCGGGAAAACAAGGACCACCAGTTTTTCCTTATGCTGTCACCCTATGCGGTTCACATTCCACTGGGCAGCAAGTCGAGCCTGGTTGAGAAATACCGAAAACGAGCCAAGGAGCGAAACCAGGAACTTCCTCATCCCGTCTACGCCGCCTTGGTAGAGGAAGTTGATCAGCAGGTCGGGCGTATCGTGGCCCAATTGGACGCCCTCGACCTGACCGAAAACACTATGGTCGTTTTTACTTCCGATAATGGCGGCTTGATCCGACGCTACGACTACCGCGAGAATACAGATGATATTGTGAGCGATCTTGCTCCCCTCAAAGGAGAAAAAGGCGCGCTCCACGAAGGAGGCATCCGGGTTCCCCTGATCGTAAAGTACCCCAAGATGGTCAAACCCGGGACCATCTGTTCCGAACCCACGATTTCGTATGACTTCTATCCGACCTTCGTCGAAGCCGCTGGAGGAACCCTGCCCAAGACGCAGACCATTGATGGGCATAGCATCCTCCCCCTCCTGAAAAGCCCCATGGCCAAACTCAACCGCAAGGCAATCCATTGGCACTACCCGCATTATCATCATGACCGGCCGGCCAGCGCCATTCGGGAACGCGAATGGAAACTGATTGAATACTTGGATGGCACCGGGGACCTCGAACTGTATCATATCGGCAAGGATTTAAGTGAATCCAAGAACTTGGCTGAAGAGCGAAAGGGTAAGGTGGCGGACCTGAAGAAGAAGCTAGCCGCCTGGCGTACCGAAGTAATTGCCCGTATGCCCATTCCCAACCCCTCCTATGATCCCCAGCGGGCCCACGAATGGTGGAGCCGGCGCAGCGGCAAACCAATCGACAGCGATTCCCGCAAGCGCTTTCCCCAGACCGAGAAGGATCTGTAGTTTTTGCTTACTGAATTATGCTTGGAACAATCTTTTAACTCTATCTTAGCAAATTGACTCCAGAGGTGCTTTGATTTAATTTCCATGCCATGAAAAAGAGACGAATCTTGCTACTACTTTCCCTTGTGTGGGTAGTTGTCGTTGGATTCTTCCTCCTTGCTGGTCTTCTGTCTCCAAACCCACGTGTCGGCGATGAGTCCACGGATGGCTTCCCCAAGGAAAGCGCCACTGCTCAGGATTCATTGACGAACTTAAGCGTGGTTTCCGTCAGTCAGGAAATTGAACAAAAAACCGACTTCTCTTCCGGACTGACCCCTAAATCTGATCCAACTCCTCACTCTCGTGTCGAAGACGAAGAGAACTCCGACGAGGAAGATGCAGCGGAAATAGCAGAGGCTAAAGAGGAGGCGAAGGAAGAGGCGGAAGAACTGGCGGAGCCATCCGAAACCGAAGAGGAGGAAGAAGCGTTGGATCAGTTTCTTGCCGAAGTTACGCCGGAAAATTGGAGACAGGCCAGAACAGAGCTTCTCTCTGCATATAAGGATGGAACCATAACCCAAAAACCTTTTGCAGAGAACAAATTTTGGGAAAAAGTCGGTGAGGTCGGTGGAAAAAAGGTTGCGGATGAACTCCTCAATGATTCGGACCCTGCTTATACTAAGGTGCTTGATGGTTGGGGCAAGGCGGACCCGCAATCCCTTTTTGATTATTTTTCGAAGCTAGATTTAAAGGACCCCAAGATTCAAAATTATCTTGAACAAACAAACAATCGAGAACTCCCCTTCATCGATCAATTCTCGAGTAGCCTTGTCGATGGTTTGTTGGATGCTAAGAATGTGGAGAAAATTGATAATGATCAGTTGAATCACATGAGTGAAGTGGTCGACTACTTTGTCGAAAATGATCCTTTGAAAGGAGAGTCATTGATGCGTGAGTTTACCGAGAGAGTAATCAAAAACCGAGACCTTGAAGGACTCAAGAAGTGGGTATCGGAATATGAAGAGCCTGAACTTCAAGCGGCGACTGCTCAGCGGGTAATTGAAAGCGGAGCCTTTGACGAGGAACCTCTCGAAGCCGTCAAGTTCGCAAATTCACTCACTTCCGACAAGGCAAAGAGATCAGGAATTTCCTCCGCCTACGCGCGCCTTGCCAGTGGCGTGAACGGGCATAACCCGAACCTGACGGCCCAGGAGTTGAACACTATGCAAGATGGAGTTGAAAGGGACTTTGCTCTTAATGGTTTTGCTCATGGACTTGTGCATAGCGATCCGAAGGCAGCTCTCCAATGGGCAAACTCCATAAGCAATGAAAATTTCCGTAAGGTGGTCACCAACAACATATCCAAGCGGATTAAAGTGGAACTGCCGAATCCCAAGGAATTACCGTAAATGAAAATGAGAAAACATAAAGCACGAGACCTCCGATGGCTGTTTGTATGCGGATTGATTCTGCAGTCTGCAAACCTGCAGGCAGCCAAGCCCAACGTGGTATTCATCTTTTCGGACGATCACGCAACCCAGGCTATTTCTGCCTATGGTTCCAAGATCAACCATACCCCGAACATCGATCGGATTGCCGAGGAAGGGGCCTTGTTCCAGGCAAACTTTTGCACCAACTCAATCTGTGGCCCCAGTCGGGCCAGTATCCTGACGGGAAAACACAGCCACAAGAATGGTTTCAAGAGCAACGGGAACCGCTTCGATCCCAATCAAATGACCTTTCCCAAGCTCCTTCAAAAGGTCGGCTATCGGACCGCAGTCTTCGGGAAATGGCACCTTGGTACCAACCCGATGGGTTTCGACCAATGGATGGTCTATCCAGGCCAGGGTAGTTATTACAGGCCGGATTACCTGACGCCGGAGGGGAAGAAGGTCATCCCCGGGTACTCGGTCGAAGTGACCACCGACCTGGCCCTCGACTTTTTGACCAAGCAGAAAAAAGACAAGCCCTTCATGCTCATGTGCCAGTACAAGGCCCCCCACCGCAACTGGATGCCCGGTCCGAATTACCTTACGAAATACGACGACCTTTCCATCCCCGAACCCGAAACCCTGTTCGACGACTACTCGAAACGGGCATCGGTTTTGGGCAAGCACAAGATGGGAATCGATGCTCACATGTCCTTTTTCTACGACCTAAAGGTCGACGGTCACGAAGACAAGCGCTATGCCAAGGCCATGAGCTCGTTCCTCGGACGGATGAGCAAGGAACAAAGGCAAGCATGGGACACCGCCTATGGGCCAAAGAACGAGGCTTTTCTGAAAGCGAATTTACAAGGCAAGGAGCTCGTACGCTGGAAATACCAGCGCTACGTGAAGGATTACCTCCGGTGCGTAGCTGCGGTCGACGACGGGGTCGGCCGGATCCTGGAGTCTCTGGACAAGCTTGGACTCAGCGAGAACAGCATCGTGATCTACGCATCCGACCAGGGGTTCTACTTGGGAGAACACGGTTGGTACGACAAGCGTTGGATTTACGAGGAATCCCTCAAGATGCCCTTGGTCATGCGTTGGCCGGGAAAAATCCAAGCTGGCACAAAGATTCAAAAGTTGACTCAGAACATCGACTTCGCCCCTTTTTTTCTGGAAGCGGCCGGAGCCGAAGTTCCTGAGGAAATTCAGGGAATGAGCCTGATGCCTCTCTTCAAGGAAAAGAACCCTCCTTGGCGAGAAGCCATTTACTATCATTACTACGAAGCGGGTGGGCATGGGGTGCCTGCTCATTTTGGCGTTCGCGACGAGCGTTACAAATTGGTGCACTTCCCCAGAAGCAAGGAATGGAATCTCGTCGACTTGAAAAAGGATCCTCAGGAAATGCAAAGTTTCCATGACGACCCAGCCTACAAGGAAACGCTTGATCAAATGCGGGCCAAATTAGGCGACCTGCAAAAGAAGTACGGCGTCGAGACGTCCCTTTGAGGCTTTTCCAGGGAAATGCATGAAGGCGGAAATCATGTTGCCAAGGCGTGACTTCTTTCGCTCCACCGGCGTTGTGGCGACATCGATCCTGTTGCCCCGGCAGGTCATGGCCACTCTATCGAAAATCAAAAAGCCCATCAAGCTCGGCATGATCGCCGATTTGCATCAAGACGTGATGCACGATGGCCCGACCAGGCTAAATGCCTTCCTCGATGCGATGAAGGAAGAAAAGCCCGACGCTCTCGTGCAGCTTGGCGACTTCGCCTATCCGACAAAGAAAAACGAGGTAGTAACGAAGACCTTTGAAAATGCCCATCCCAAGACTCTGCACGTTCTCGGTAATCACGAGATTGACGGTGGGCACTCCTTCGATCAGGTCACCAAAATCTGGGGAATGAAAGGGCGCTACTATACTGAGAATGTCAACGGTCTCGACTTAGTCGTCCTCGACTGCAACGAGAAGCCGAAGAACCACAAGGGTGGATATCCAGCGTACATTGGCC
>CAWVZQ010000247.1:0-4729 GCA_963934405.1 uncultured Opitutales bacterium
TCACAGGTTAATTGCTCGCCCTTCTCGGTAAGACAGGTCGGCCGCCAAAACGATAGCCAAACTGTTTACTGCGTCTTCTAGGTGGTCTGTAAGATCGATGTTTTCTTTTATTGCCTTGAGAAAATATGACTGTTCTCGTTCGCACAACTCGTCATGACCGGGCTCGTCCTCGGTATTTATAAATTCATCCTCGTGTGCAAATTCGCCCTTTTCATTTAATTCGGCATGATGAACCTTCAGAATATTAGTCTTGCAGTGCGAATCAACATCATCGCTCTCAACCTCTTGCATCTTGTCGGCAACTATGCTCACGCATCCCTTGGGGCCCATTGCGTCTTTAACAAAAAAAGCCGTTTCACTTACCATCGGTCCCCACGCAGCCTCATACCAACCGCTAGAACCATTCTCAAACTGGATATTAAGAATCCCATAATTATACATGGTAGGACTTATTTCATCGCTAAGCCTCGAACCAACAGCATGAACCCGTGTCGGTTTGGAACGAGTCATCTGACACATAACATCGACATAATGAACGCCACAGTCCACGATTGGCGAAGTTGTTTTCATAAGATTTTTATGCGTCTCCCAATTCTCTCCCTTGCTTTGTTGGTTGAGATTCATTCTCATTGCAAGGGGGCTACCCATGTCACGAGCAATTTCAATAAACTTTATCCATGATGGGTGATGCCGAAGTATGTATCCCACGACAACCTTGCGATTAACCTCCTTGGACTTAATAGCAATGGTCCGAGCCTTCTCGACAGTTTCCGCAAGGGGTTTTTCAACAAAAACATGGCATCCGAAATCAAGGGCGGCGATGGTGTAGGGAAAGTGGGTTTCTGTATAAGAAGAAATGGAGACGGCATCGGGTTTGGCTTCTCTGAGTGCTTGATCAAAATCAACATATTGAGGTATAGAGCCAAGTTCATCCACCATATTTTGAGACGACTCCAATGATCGGGTTACCACACCGCATATCTCAAATCCTTCTAATTTGGAATACGCACGAGCATGAGAAATGCCCATATGTCCAGCGCCAATAACAAGTACGCGTATAGTTTGCTTGTTCATTATTATTTTTATTATAAACTTTTCACTTATTTAAATTAAGTGCTTCAATAATATGCCGTTTGATAGTTAATGGTTCCAACCCCTTCGTCGATCGATAAAAAATCTTCGCTTCAGAGGTTAATAATCCAAGAAATGGAGTTGTTTCTATTCCCTCTTCTGCCCTAAGATCAACAACAGGAGAAATTTCGGTGCCTGAACAAATATAATTTGTTCCCGAAGACTGAGTTTCGCTCAAGAGTTTTTTCGCGACATCAGCGAAATCGTTGCCATCCACACAAATGGTAACTAACTTTAGTCCCCTTTTTCTGTAAATTTTATGAATTGCAGCAAGTTGAAGCAATTCTTGTCGGTTATTTTTGTCTTTATTACTCCATACATAAATTAATTTTGGTAGTTTTGAATCATTCCTTCGAACAAACTGAAGTGTTCTTATATTCGCATTTTTCAAATACACGCTTTCCCTAGCAAAACGCTCTCTCGTTTTTTCGGCAATTATACGGTCTTTAATCCACTTGATAGAATTTCCAAAAACTAGCCCGCGAACCACTACCGGTTCGATTCCCTGAACCAAGGAGTTAATCGCTATTCTTAGCTCTTCGCGATCCTCCCGTTCCGGGTTTTTGGGATCTCCAATCCTTCCGGAATACCGAAGTTTTCGTTTCTTATCGAAGAGGAAGGCATGGGGAGTCACCCTAACCCCATAGGCTTTCGCTACCTCTTGCGTTTTCCCGTCATAGAGATACGGAAATGGATATTGCAATTCCTTTGCCCGCAATGCCATCTCAGGAAGAGTATCACCCAATGCCGAATGAGACAGTTCATCCGGCAAAATCGCTTCTGGATCGTTTGGCGATATGGCAATGACCGCCAATCCTTTATTCCGATACTCTTTTGCCAGACGAATAATGCGATGCTGAAAAATTTGTGACGTCGGGCAGTGGTTTGAGAGAAAGACAATTGCGAGCAGTTCGGGTTTCTTGAATTCTGTTGAATCATAAATGCGACCATCGACCCCCGGCAACTGAAACGGTGGCATATCCTCTTGGTTGTCCAAGGCAAAGGCCGATGACCATGCACCCATAATTGCCGTCAAGAATCTCATCCGATTCATAAATTATTAATCTGAGCATTTCGCTTTTGGTTGGCAAAGGAAAATATCATTTCTTTAAACCCAACAGACGATTGACCTTTTTGTGCAGAACACTAATTTTGAACTTTTATTGTAAGATGTACCCCGAGGATAAAGAAGATATCTGGTTTAGCGGAAAAGGCCTGTGGTCCGATGTTGATGACAAGGACTGGAACAACTGGTCTTGGCAGCTTCGGAATCGCATAACAAGCCTTTCCCAACTGGAGGAATATCTAGAATTGACCGATGAAGAACGGGAGGGTTGTCGCCTTGCGAATAGTAAACTGTCGATGGCGATCACACCTTTTTTCTTTAATTTGATAGATCGCAAAAACGCCAACTGCCCTATTCGCCTCCAGGTTATTCCAAGAGTTGAAGAAATGACTACCAGCCAAGGGGAAATGCTGGATCCCGTTGGTGAGGATGAACACTCTCCTGTCGCTGGAATCGTTCACCGATATCCTGATCGCGTCTTGTTTTTAGTTACAGACCGATGTGCTTCATATTGTCGCTACTGCACTAGAAGTCGGATGGTTTCAAATGCTCAGGATTACAATTTTAATCCTGCACTGGAGGATGGTCTCGCCTACATTGAGCAAAACGGTAGCATTCGAGATGTCCTCTTGAGTGGTGGCGATCCATTGCTTTTGTCGGATCGCAAACTTGATTATCTTCTCGGTCGCTTGCGAAAGATTCCTCATGTCGAATTTGTTCGCATTGGGTCTCGCATACCTGTGTTTCTGCCACAACGCATCACGCCGGAATTGTCGAAAATCTTCCGAAGGCACGGGCCCGTTTGGATGAGTATTCATGTTAATCATCCCACAGAGTGTACTGCCGAACTTAAAAGCGCATGCGAGCAACTAGCTTTTTCCGGAGTGCCTTTGGGGAATCAATCGGTCCTTCTGCGTGGAGTTAACGACGATTTGAAGGTAATGAAAAGTCTTGTCCATCGCCTTTTAATGATGCGCGTCCGACCTTATTATTTGTACCAGTGTGACCTTATTACGGGTAGTTCACATCTTCGATCCAACATCTCAACAGGCCTGGATATTATTCGCGGCTTACGCGGGCACACAACAGGTTATGCCATACCGCAATTTGTGATCGATGCCCCGGGAGGTGGTGGCAAAGTTCCGATAAACCCTGATTATGTTGAGCAGATTTCTGAAACTGAAATTGTTTTCAAAAACTTTCAGGGTAAGACTTATCGCTATCCTCTTCTTGGCGGCGGCATCAGTCATGTCCCAAATATAGATGGCTTCCGCGATAAAATTTTGACTTAATTTCCGCGATGTCGCCAGGGAAAGAAAGCGGCTATGTATCCCTTTGGGTAGCACTTTTCTTCCTCTGGAAGTTCGATAAATCCATCTGTCCCCGCCAAAGCCGCCAAGTCACCGGAATTATTTGGCGGTCGAGGCTGTACGCACATTGCCCCTGATGTGCTTTCCTGTATGCATACCGGCAGGAACCGAGTAAACGATGGTGTATAATCAAAAGGCTCCGTCAGTTCTGCAGTAATTGGGACATTCGCTCTAATACCCTGCAAGAGGTTTAGTGTTAATCGGACATAGCGGGCGAAGCCAACGACAGCAGATATAGGATTTCCGGGTAATCCAAATGCGATTGGTCCGTCCGATATCTTCCCAAACCACAATGGCTTGCCGGGGGTTTGGCGAACACCGTGAAAAATTGTCTCGAAACCACTACTGGCAAGAACATCGGGAAGATAATCCTTCCGACCAACGGAAACTCCCCCCGTGAAAATCAAAAGGTCTGATGTACCGATAAGCATTTCTACCGCTTCGCGAATCTTTTCCCGGTCGTCAGGCGCTCGACTCACAACGGGAGGCTGAAGTCCCTCTAAAACACAGGCAGCAGAAAGGGCATGTATATTAGATTCGCGTATTTGAAAAGGCGTTGGGGTAGATTCCACGGCAACGAGTTCTTCGCCTGTACCAAGAATGCTGACAACCGGAAGCCGGGATACGGTAAGTGTTTTGTAACCACATGTTGCAGCAATTGCCACTTCTCCTGGATTCAAAATACTCCCACCGGCTACAAGTTGGTCACCCTTGGCGTGATCACTTCCTTTGCGATGAACGAAAAGTCCAGATTCAATGAGAACCCCTGCTGGGGAAGTGATTACAACCTCGTCCCCTTTCCTTCTGACCCACTCAACGGGCAGTACGATATCGGTTCCAGTAGGTAAAGATGCTCCCGTTGCCACTTCTACACATTCCTGCATAGATTCGACAGTTGCACCTATATGGCCTGCCATTTGTTGACCACATACCACATACTTGCGAAGGCCCTCGAACCACGCATCACTGTTTATGGCAAAACCATCCATCATAACTCTATCGAACGGAGGGAGGGCTCGGTCGGCCATTAAGGATTGTCCGAGAATGCGACCCGCGGATTCAAACAAAGAGACATTCTCACGATTCAGAGAAGTAACATTTTCATGGATAAGTGAAATTGCATCCTTTACGGTTAACAGAGAAGGCATCATAAATATAAATT
>CAWVZQ010000248.1:0-4712 GCA_963934405.1 uncultured Opitutales bacterium
CATGCGCTGGACGTGAACGCCCCCAAAACCACTCAAATAAAGATCGTGCAACTGGGTACCGCCAAAGGCACAATTCACCGCCCGCTCGGGACAAACGATCTTGTCGAGCAATTTGCCCTTCGAGTCCCAAATCCAAATATCCTTGGGTCCTGCGCAATAAACATTGCCGGCCCGGTCCACACACATTCCATCGGCTCCCTTGAGCTCGGGCTGACCATCGTCCATTTTGGCAAAGAGCTTCTTTCCGGAAAGAGCTCCGTTCTTGCCGACCTTGAAAGACAGAATCTTTTTCGGAACGTATTCGGACACGTAAAGGGTTTTCTCATCGGGGCTCAGGATCAACCCATTGGGGGTCTGCACGTCGGAAGCAACGGTTTGGGCTTTGCCCTGCGGGGAAACGTAAACGACTTCCCCCGGGCCGGTCAGGGTAAAATAGACTCCTCCCGATCGATCGACGACCAAGTCATTGGGTTTCCGGCGTTTGTCCTTCGACAAATCCTCTTGGTGAACGAGCGTCCATTGATTATTCTGATCCAGGCAACGGATCGCTCCCGTACCATTGTCTGCAAAGTAGGTTTTTCCATGGTTGAAGAAACTGGCGCTAAAGCGCTTTTCCTTGGCCACCACGTGCCATTTTTTCTGCTTGGGAATAAAACGCTTCGCAAACTGGGACTTCGGATCGGGCACGGTCAGGGCCCAACCCGACCAGGATGGACCGTCCGCAAGCCCGAAATCATCAGAAATCAGCTTGAGTGGTTCCGACCGGTCGACCGGGGAATTGCCCGCAAGCCCCCCTGCGAAACAAAGGATTATCGAAAGGAGGAAGGAAAATTGAACAGACTTCATTTCTTGGGACTTGGTTTTTTTGGAGGCCTTGCCGGACGCTTGAACCCATCGGTCATAGGAGACGTTTCAAAGAATTTTCCGTTTTCCACCAACCGGGGATCCTTGTGGTCGCGCAAGTATTTCATCAAGCGGGTCCGCAGCTTCTTAACGGTATCGGCATAAGCGGGATCGCTTGCGAGGTTCTCCATCTGGTCGGGATCCTTCTTCATATCATAGAGTTCCTCCCGTGTACGCTTGCCGTAAGCATGATCGAAAAAGCGCTTCACCTTGGGGTCCTTGCGGTTCGTAACGATCCATGCCTTGGTGGGCCCCGCATCCTCGTCGGCCAAGGTCACGAAGGTTTGGTTTTCCAATAAAGCAAAACCGGGTTCCTTGGGAGTATCAAGCAGATAGGGATCCCCCAAGGGCCAACGGTCAGGCTTGAAATTGATCACGAATTGAAAATCCTTGGTACGAATCGCGCGTTGCGGATAAGGCAAGTAGCCTGGACGGGAGGAGTAGACGTGGCGTTCACGCCCCGTTATCACCGCATCTCGACTGGGGTCCACCTGGCCCTTCTTTTTGGATTTGAGAACCTTCCAAAGGCTCTTGGCCGACATTCCTCCGGGTACCTCCACCTTGCCGGCTTCGAGAAAAGTAGGGGCCAAGTCGGGCAAGCAAACGAAATCATCGACCACCCGGCCTCCCGTAACGCCTGGACCGGCAATCGCAAGGCATACCCGGGTCCCGAAATCGTAGAGGTTGCACTTGCCATGGGGGAAACCGGGAGGACCATGATCTCCACTTACCACGATGATCGTATTGTCGTACTCACCCGCTTTCTTTAATTCCTCGATCAAGATTCCCAAACCGGCATCGAAGGCGGCGATCTCCCCAAGGTAATCGGCCAGATCCTCTCTGACTGCATGAACGTCCGGCAAGAATGCAGGCATCTTGCCCTTGAGACCGTCAGGATCGATCCCCCAGAGTTTTTTACCCGAGCCCTTGGTCCATTTTCGGTGTACGTTCGTGGGACCGAACCAGTAGGCGAAGGGCTGATCTTTCTTTCTACCTTCCAAGAAGGATTTGAAATTCCCCCGGGCTTCCCGATAAAGTTCCCCCTTCGCATCCTTTGCGGCAACCCCTTTGGAGGCCCGACCGGAAACGAATTGCGAAAAGCCATTGAATTTTCCACCCGACTTCCCGTAAGCGGTTGCATTCCCTCCGATGCCGGCGTTACGGGGCGTGCCTGGAGACCAGACCTTGTAGGTGTAACCGATATGGTAACCCGAATCCTTGAGCAACAACGGCCAGGTCGGGATCTTCTCGTCCCAGACGGCCCCTTGGAGAATGGCTCCTCTACCCGTCTCCCAAAAGTTGCGCCCGGAAAGGATGGCGCTCCGGCAAGGCGTACAGGAAGGCGCATTGACCGAGGCGTTGGTGAAAAGCACCCCGCTCTTGGCAAGCTTGTCGAAATTCGGGGTCTTGGCGACGTCGTTGATCCCGCCCGCACCCTCGACCTTAGCATAAATCGATGCTTGCCTACCCCAATCATCGGCAAAAGCAAAAAGAATATTGGGAGTGTTCGCCTTCGCTCCACAAAAAGGGTTTAGGGCCAAGGCAATAAGTAGAAGGATTGTTGAGTTACGCATATCCATTAGGAGTTAACATTCTATTTAAACAGCAAGTAATGGCTTAGAATAATCAGTATCACCTTCGGGACTTCTTGCGTTTGTCCTCTTTGAAGCGAAAAGCCTTTTTGCCGGTAATATCCGTGCTGACAAACGAAGGACACCAGAATTTCTCGACATGCTCTATGACGAGATCGGTACCGGTGAAATGGTCGACGCCCGGCGGACGCTCCGGGTTGTACATCGTATCGGTCATGTCGCGCATCAAGGCCACGTTCTTGCCAAGCTTGACCATCTGACGAATCGCGAACGGTCGACCCAGCACGCACATGTTAAGATGTACGCCGCAAAGAATGACGTTGTCGATTTTGCGTTCCGCGAGCAAGTTGTATGTCTCTTGACCGTTGTCGGTCAATGCATCGCCCTCTGCTATGTCGATGAGTTTGTTCTGGCGTTTCCATGCCTCGCGAATCTCACACTTCTTACCTTTGCAGCTACATCCCATGTCGGAGTCATCGATGGGAAGGACGCCTTCGCGTTTTCCATCCGTCCAGCACCAGGCGGTACCCCAACGAGGAGAAGTCGACAGCTTGATCGGCGCTTTCGCAAATGGAGATTTTTGAGCGAGCTTGCGCTGCGAGGTGTCATTATAGAAATCGACCACGCTACTTGGAGCATGGATTATAAAAATGCCCTTGGCACGAGCGGTTTTGACGATGTCGTTCAATACTGGAGCCATCTCTACGACACGGCTAGCAGCAGACTTACACCAGTGATCGTCCCACATATCGCAAATAATAAGTGCTGTTTTTCCCGACTCCCAGATTACCCGTTTTATGTTCGCTTCGGGATTCGCAGGGTTTTTACTCTGAGAGCGAAGGTTGAGCTTGAGGCTCTCTGCCCAAGATGAAGTCGTTATGGAGACTAGCGCGATCGCCAGAAGAGTTATTTGCAAGGTTCTCATAAAGGCAGATTAACAGTCGGCATTCACAGTTTCAAGAATCTTACAAACTTCTTAACCCCAATGAATCAAAACTATTTGCTAGAATCCTGGCATTTGCTCACCGGGACATGTAACAAATTCCATTTCGATTGGCACATTCCCGAGGTAGAAAACACTAAATTGTCTCAGGCTGGAATATAATGTTTTACCATCACGAGCTTTGACATAAGGATGAATGAACTAAATTATCCACCAGATGAATTTTCACCTTAAGAGAATGGAACAAACAGGGTTCTCTTTGCTAAAAACCCTCACGGTGAGGTTATCAATCAGCAAGTTCTTTGGATTCATTTTGTTGCTGTTCGGTATAACGAATGGAGCTTTTGGTGACGATTGGCCGGCTTTTCGCCACGATGTCGCGCGGTCGGCCATCAGTTCGGAATCTCTAACCTTCCCCCTGCAGCGCTCCTGGAGCCACTCAATGGCTCAACCACCTGCTCCCGCTTGGCCTCCACCGCATTTCATTATTTTAAATCGGCTTGATTTCGACTACGCCCCACAACCAGTAGCGGCAGGGGGCATCGTGTGCCTAGGGTCATCGAGCGACGACACCGTTCGGGCATTCGATTGGACCACCGGTAAGCTACGCTGGCAATTCATCACCGGGGGACCTGTTCGAATCGCTCCCCAGATCGTGGATGAGCATGTATACTTCGCATCCGATGATGGTTGCGCGTACTGCGTCGATGCCCGAACGGGTTCATTGATTTGGAAATTCAACGCGGCGACCAATCCGGAAAAATATATTGGAAACGGCCGCATGATTTCCCGCTGGCCTATACGAACCGGCGTGATGGTCGACCGGGGCATTGCTTATCTAGTCGCTGGAATCTGGGCGACGGAGGGGGTCTTCGCATACGCCTTGGACGCCAAGACCGGTCGTAAAATCTGGTGCAACGACACCTCGGATTACGCCGGCCTGGACTATAATAAGCTGCTCACCACTGAAAATCGACGTACCCTCAGACACGGCGTACATGACGGTGACTTTGGTTTTTATGGTCTCACCCCGCAGGGCGCGCTTGCTGTAACACAGGACGTGTTGCTAATTCCGAACGGCTATAACTCGACTGCCGGAATGGATCGATCCACGGGAAAACTTCTCTTTGCGGCACCGAAAGCAGGTCGAGGAGGGACTTGGTTGCGAACGGAAGGTGACGCCTTTTTCACGATGTACCGGCATCGCAACATGCGGGTGTTGCTCATGAAATGCGATGCTCGGACCGGCGAACGCATTGGCTTGCAGCAACACG